>NZ_BDUF01000109.1:126595-141895 GCF_002335525.1 Effusibacillus lacus | reverse complement strand
CTTGACATCGCTTTGGGTGTCGGTGGTTTTCCACGCGGGAGGATTGTGGAAGTATATGGCCCGGAGTCATCAGGCAAAACCACGGTGACATTACATGCCATCGCAGAAGTGCAAAAACGAGGCGGACAAGCAGCTTTTATCGATGCGGAACATGCTTTGGATCCCATTTATGCACAAAAGCTGGGCGTCAATATTGATGAATTGCTGATTGCCCAACCGGATACAGGGGAACAGGCGTTGGAGATCGCCGAGGCGTTGGTCCGTTCCGGCGCTGTTGACATAATCGTGATAGACTCGGTTGCGGCACTTGTGCCAAAGGCGGAGATTGAAGGGGAAATGGGTGATTCCCATGTGGGGTTGCAGGCGCGTTTGATGTCACAAGCTCTTCGAAAGCTCTCCGGTGCTATTTCCAAGTCTAAGACTATCGCCATCTTTATTAACCAAATCCGGGAAAAGGTCGGGGTGATGTTCGGAAACCCGGAAACCACAACTGGCGGTCGGGCACTCAAGTTTTACTCTTCGATTCGTCTGGAAGTTCGGCGTGCGGAAGCTCTCAAGCAAGGCAACGATCTCGTCGGCAACCGAACCAAGATCAAAGTGGTGAAGAACAAAGTGGCTCCGCCGTTTAAATCGGTGGATGTGGATATCATGTTTGGCGAGGGCATCTCCCGCGAGGGAACGATTATTGACATGGGAACCGAACTGGACATTATTGCCAAGAGTGGTGCCTGGTATTCTTTTGAAGAGGAACGTTTGGGCCAGGGACGTGAGAATGCGAAGCAGTTCCTGAAGGACAACCCGCGAATTGCGGACAAGATTGAACAGAAAATCCGTGAAACCTACCAAGTGGGAGCTCCCATTTCGGTTCCTGCCGGCGGTTTTGACAGTGACGACGAGGAGTTCATCGACGAATGAGCTCGCTTGGCAAGATCAGTGCCATCCAAACACAGAAGGCTCATCCGGACCGGGTGAGTCTTTTTGTGGATGGCGAATTCGTATTGGGCATACGTCGGGAACTGGCCTATCATCTGAAACTACGGATAGGGCAGGAGGTAACCGCAGAGGATGTATCGCGCTGGAAACAGGAAGAAGAATGTTTACAGGCCAAGGAATTGGCGATTCGGTATATTTCAGCACGTTCCAGAAGCCGGCAGCAGGTGCTTTCCTATTTAATCAGGAAAGAGATCCCTCAGGAAGTTGCGGAGGTCGCAGTAAAATTTCTTGAGTCACAAGGATACCTGAACGATGATGAGTTTGCTTCGGAGTTTGTTCGCCAGCGGCTGGAAGCAAAGCCGCGCGGACGGAGGATGATCCGGTGGGAACTGCAGCAGAAAGGAATCCATAATGATACCATCGAGCGGGCGATGGCCGTTTATGGAGATGAGGTGGAAGCAGCAAAACGCTTGCTCAGCAGAATGTCTCTTCAAAAAGGAAAAGACCGTGAGCAAAACCGGAAAACGGAACAGAGAATCGCCAGGTTCCTGGCCAGCAAAGGGTTTTCGGCCGAAACAATCCAAAGCATCCTGAAAAATATCCGGAAAGTTTAAATGCTCATTAATGATACTTAAACGAAGAAACCCTTTGAACTGCCTTTTCTTGACATTGGTTTCTCATAAGGCTACAATTGAAAATGCGTATGAACAGCTTTAATGGTCTTTGCCAAATGGCATTGCATGATTACCGATTGATTCCTTGCCGTTTAGGCAAGGCTGCGTCCGAGCTCAGGCATTTATTTCAGTCTTGAGCAAGGAGGCTTGAACAATGGGATTGCCAGCTACAATTGCTTTTGCCGTTGTTGCGCTCCTGGTTGGAATAGGAGTCGGTTATTTTTGGCGACGGAACATTGCTGAAGGCAAAACGGCTGCCGCTGAAGTGCGCGCCTCTCAGATTGTGGAAGAGGCGAACAGGGAAGCGGAAGCCAAAAAGAAAGAAGCGATATTGGAAGCAAAAGAAGAAGTCCACAGACTTCGGGCTGAAGCAGAGAAAGACATTCGTGAACGTCGCAATGAGATTCAACGTTTGGAACGCCGCTTGTTGCAGAAAGAGGAAACGCTGGACCGCAAAACCGAAGCAATTGAGAATCGTGCCGAAATGTTGGCGAACAAAGAGCGCCAGGTGGAAGAACAGCGTGAGAAAGTGGAAGATCTGTACAAAAAACAAGTTGCAGAACTGGAAAGAATCTCCGGTTTGACTCAAGAAGAAGCGAAGTCCATTCTGCTTGCCAACGTGGAAGCGGAATGCCGGCATGAAGCTGCTATCTTGATGAAGGAGATTGAGCAGCAAGCGAGAGATGAAGCAGAAAAGAAAGCAAAAGAAATTATTGCCACTGCCATTCAGCGCTGTGCTGCCGATCATGTGGCAGAAACCACCGTATCAGTTGTTTCACTGCCGAATGATGAAATGAAAGGCCGGATTATCGGCAGAGAGGGTCGCAATATACGAGCCCTTGAGACGTTGACAGGCATTGACCTGATCATCGATGACACACCGGAAGCTGTCATTTTGTCAGGATTTGATCCGATTCGCAGAGAAGTAGCACGGGTGGCACTGGAGAAACTGGTCGCAGATGGACGAATTCATCCGGCCAGAATCGAAGAAATGGTCGAGAAAGCGCGCCGCGAAATCGATGACCGGATTCGCGAAGAGGGTGAACAAGCCACCTTTGAAACGGGAGTCAGCGGGATTCACCCTGATCTCGTGAAAATTCTTGGTCGTTTGAAGTATCGGACTAGCTATGGTCAAAACGTATTGAAACATTCGATGGAAGTTGCTCATTTGGCAGGTCTTATGGCAGCTGAATTGGGACTTGATGTGAATTTGGCTCGTCGTGGTGGTCTCTTGCACGATGTAGGCAAAGCGATCACCCATGAAGTGGAAGGATCTCACGTTGAAATTGGGGTTGACCTTGCAAAGAAATATAAAGAGCACCCGATTGTCATCAACGCGATTGGGGCCCATCACGGTGATATTGAGTTTACTTCTCCAATCTCCGTCATTGTGGCTGCTGCAGACGCAATTTCCGCTGCAAGGCCGGGAGCTCGCCGGGAAACCCTGGATATTTATCTGAAACGTCTTGAAAAATTGGAAGAAATCGCCGAATCCTTTGAAGGCGTTGAAAAGTCTTACGCGATCCAAGCAGGTCGTGAAATCCGTATTATTGTTAAGCCTGAGCAGATCGACGACGCAGAATCGGTACGCGTCGCTAAGGAGATTTCCAAGAAGATCGAAGCAGAACTGGATTATCCTGGGCAGATTAAAGTTACAGTCATTCGTGAGACCAGAGCCGTCGAATACGCAAAGTAGAGTAGCCGTAAGGCTACTTTATTTTTTTTGGATTTATTTACTCCAATTCCCTGAAGGATTTTCAACGAAATAAAGCGAATTACGTATCTGATAACAAACCAAAACGCGCAGAATAGACGAAAGTAGTGGATGAAATGAGTGTTCACAAGAACGAATCACCGGCAACTCATTTGCTGATTTCGATGCTGATTCGTTATCCGGAAGTATCCTCTGTCCGGTATGACCCTAACAACCGGTCTTTGATATTCACTTTTTTTCTCCAGGGCAAACTGGATCAGGCACGACAATCTGCTTGTATGGACAACTTAAGAATTTACTTTGATACTTGTGCCAATTTTGACAGGCATTTTCCGCCGCTGGGGGAATTGGTTTTCATGCCATTGGAGGACATAACCGTGGTTACCTATGAACAATTGGTCAACCGTGTCAGCACCTCTGAGATTCATCTCCTGACAGCGGTGCTGCAAGATCATTTTGCCAAACAAGTGGCCCTTGACCCTCTTATGATTGAAGAAGAAGATCTTGAGATGCAGGAAGAATTGATAAATCGGCTGCTGGATCACCGAGGTATCCTGGAGGAACAACAGCAGATTGTTGCGTATCGGGAAGGCGGCAAAGTGTTTGTATATAACCGGTAGGAATCATGTATGATAGTTCCTGGGGATTGGCTTCGGTTGTGGATCCAGTTCCCGACTAAGGTAATGGATGTTAGGGGAGTGCGGTGTGAGAATCTTATTTATTGGCGACATTGTGGGGAATCCCGGTCGTATGATCGTGGAGCAGAAACTGCCCGAACTTCAGAAGGAATATCACCCCGACTTGATCATAGCCAACGCCGAGAATGCGTCAAATGGCCGTGGTTTAACTCCCAAGCTTGCCGAAGCTTTGTTTGACGCCAACATCGATATCTTAACCATGGGAAACCACGTCTGGGACAACCGTGAAATCTTGGGGTACATAGAGAACGAAAGACGCATTGTACGTCCGGCCAATTATCCCAAAGGGGTTCCCGGGCTGGGCTATACTCTTGTCAAGGTCAACCAGGCACAAATTGCCGTTATCAATTTGATTGGAAGGGTATTCATGGGGGACTACGATTCCCCGTTTACAACAGCAGATCAAATTTTGTCCGAAATTGAACCGGTTACACCACATATATTTATTGATTTCCATGCGGAGGCCACATCGGAAAAATTAGCTTTGGCTCATTATCTGGATGGGCGTGTGTCTGCAGTAGTTGGTACACATACCCATGTTCAAACGGCAGACGAACAGATTTTCCCTGGTGGCACTGCATATCTGACGGACGTGGGAATGTGCGGGCCGGTCAATAGCATCATCGGCATGAAGAAAGAACAGGTACTGCAGCGATTTCTTACACAAATGCCAGTCCGGCTCGAAGTGGAACAAGGTCCGGCTATGTTGAACGCATTGTTTCTGGAACTTACGGAGCAAGGGAAGGCAGCTTCGATCAAGCGAATCACTTTAAAGTAATTTAATAATTTAACAAAATAGCGAACAAATTTTTTGAAAATTAGCAACCACGAGGCAGGAATTTTCTGTTAGACTGCGAATATAGTTAGAGTGAGTCGCAGAAAATTTTTCACTCGTGGAGGTCCATGTTTATGGAAGTATTAAAAGTTTCAGCAAAGTCCAATCCTAATTCTGTGGCAGGCGCACTTGCGGGTGTACTCCGGGAACGGGGTGCAGCAGAACTTCAGGCCATCGGAGCAGGGGCGCTCAATCAAGCAATCAAAGCGGTGGCAATCGCAAGAGGGTTTGTGGCGCCCAGCGGTGTTGACCTGATCTGCATTCCGGCTTTCACCGACATTCAGATTGACGGGGAAGAACGAACCGCGATCAAACTGATTGTTGAGCCTAGATAATCATACACCCAAACTTGATTGTTGCGGTATAATGGCCTGTTTACGCGGTACAGTAAACAGGACTTTTATTTTTTGGAGTGGAGATATGAGCAGAAAACCCTTTCTGATAGATGGTCATGCAGACATCCTGTATCGAATGGAACAGGAGCATCTGGATTTTTACGACCCCAATTCCCCGCTGCAATTAAATTATTCAAGGATGGAGCGGGCAGGTATTGATCTGCAGTTTTTTGCCCTGTACGTGGATCCGCCATACACCCCTCAGGAGCATTTGTCAATGATTCTGGCCTGCATAGAAACCTTTCGGTCGGAGGTATGTCGAGACAATCGGCTTCGTCCCGTCTACAACTACTCTGACATCGAACGGAATCGCCGATCGGGTGTGAAATCGGCGCTTCTTTCGATCGAAGGAGGCGATTTTTTAACCGGGGACCTTCGACATTTGCGTATTTTGTACTCCCTTGGTGTACGGGCCATGGGACTTACCTGGAATTTTCGAAACTCCATCGCATCGGGAGTCGGGGAGAAGATTGACAACGGATTGACTCCTTTTGGACGTGAAGTCGTTCTTGAAATGAACCGTTTGGGGATGCTGGTGGACGTCTCCCATCTCGCTCCGCAGGGATTCTGGAATGTTCTTGAGATCACACAGAAACCGGTTATTGCGTCGCATTCCAATGCCAAATCGGTCTGTCCCCACAAACGCAATCTCGATGACAGTCAAATTAAGGGTATCTCCGAATGCGGTGGTGTTGTCGGTGTTACGTTTGTACCCTATTTTATAGGAGAAGGTGATGTAGGAATCGACGATTTGTTGCGGCACATGGATCATATTATTGAACTGGCAGGAGATAATCATATCGGGCTGGGCTCGGATTTTGACGGAATTCCGACGACCATGACGGACCTGCGGAACGGTGAAGATTATCCGAGGCTGATCGCCCGGTTGCAGCAGGTATACGGGGATGAAGTTACAGCCAAAATATGTGGCGGCAATCTTTTGCGGGTGCTGAAGTCTGTTCTTAAACAGGGGTGATAGTTGTGAGCGATCTATATGATCTTCATGCCCATACCACGGCTTCAGACGGCACATTTTCACCGGGCCAGCTTGTCAGGTATGCAAAGGAACGGGGTTTGTACGGCGTGGCAGTGACAGACCACGATTCAACGGACGGGATTGCAGAAGCAATGGAAGAGGGACAAAGAATGCAAATAGACGTGGTCCCTGGGGTTGAGATCAATACTGAATATGAAGGCAAAGAGGTCCATGTACTGGGGTATTATTTTGACCGGCACTCCAAGTCTCTTCAGGAATTGTTCAGCAAACTTCGAACCGAGAGAATCACACGTATGAACCGGATTGTGGAGAAGCTGGACGAGTTGGGAATCGTTATCGACAGGAATGAAATTATCAAGGAGGCGGGGGAGGGGGCAATCGGCCGTCCTCATATTGCAAGAGTTTTGATAAAAAAGGGGTATGCGCTGGACATGCGCGATGCATTTTACAGATACCTGGGGCTAGGGGCGCCAGCCTATGTGGAGCGATTCAAGCTGGCACCAGCAGATGCCATTCGCATGATTCGAGAGGCAAAGGGCGTTCCTGTCCTGGCCCATCCGGGGCTTGTGGGTAAGGATGCGCTGATCAAAGAATTGATGCCTGCCGGTTTATTGGGCATCGAAACCGCTCATCCGGACCATCCGGCAGAAGCCCGAGCCCGATATGCAAAGTTGGCCAGGGAACTGGGATTGATTGCAACAGGCGGCTCTGATTTTCATGGTTCCGGAGCTGAACACAGAGGGGATTTGGGCTCTGTAACCGTCACCAAGTATGTGGTTGATGCCCTAAAAGAAAAGTCTGGGCTGTTTTAATCCCAATAATCAGGTATTTACTGTGGTAGAAGGCTGACAAAAGGGGTGACTTCTCCTTGGATTTTCATGATGATGTCAGCGTGGAGGAGAAGATCCGGGAATTAGAGCAAAAGATTTCGCAACTTCGGGCAGGCAGACGAATCCTTATGAACCTTAGATCCCTTCTTTTAGAGGGGATTTTTTTAAGGGGATGAAAAGTATAGAAATGGGGATGAATAATGTTTCCGTGGAAATTAAATTTTTCGCCCAAATTCGATTTATTTTTTAATTTTTGGATTAATCTTTGTCGAATCAAGGGGAGGAATCCTGCGACAAAAGCTGTCGGAGGAAGCAGCTGAGACCTTTGATAACGAGATCATACTGGCTGAGAAGGGACTTGTTCTGCTAATTTGAATAATTATTGTTGGCCCGCAGTCACCTGCGGGCCATCGCATTGGGTGCCACTTAGGTATCGCGGCCATCCTTTTCGTGCATTTGCCGCTTCAATGACTTGTGAGTGAAGTCATGCTTGGCATATTGGACCTTCTGCGACTTTTTCTCTCGGGGTCTTGGCATTCCGAGAGGTTTGTACAGTTCAGTGGTGAATTCTTCCCTCGAAAAATCAAGTTTGTTTCGGAAGATGTCTTTGTGGTTTGGCACACAAATTCCCACCTTTCGACTGTACTAGATTATAAAATGCCCAGTATGGCAGATTTATATTGAAAACTTGGCATTCGCCAAGTGTTTTTCTTGGTGAATGCCAAAGCTATACCCACCAAAGTGCAAGCACTTATACTTGTTACCTTGAAAATTATAATTTCCTCCAAGTAAAAAACCGCCATACCGGGGTTTTTTTGGGCGCTTCCGCAAGTACCCAAATATCCGAGGCGGCATAGGATATACGGACAGATGACCCGGGGCATTTGGCTATGTACCTGGAACACAACATCTGCATGGGCGTAAATATGGGCGGATGCACCTAATACAAATGTCACGCATAGCATGTAGTACGTTTGCAACCTAAGGGAAGCAATCAAGCCAGGCCCCATATATCCTGTAAAGGAGGTAGCTGGAATGGCACACTTTGACAAGGACGTACGTTGCCGGGAGATCTACACCCAAGCGGTCTGCGGAAAAGGCAGCAAGTATTCGCAGACAACGTACACCATTCGTCCTGCTAACCGGCCTTCTACCATAGGCGGATGCTGGGTGATGAACCACTCATGCAACGCGGAAATGGTTGGAGACTTCGTTGAGGTTCACGGACGGTTTGATGTGAACGTTTGGTACTCATACAACGGCAATACCGAGACCGGTGTGGCGAAAGATACCGTATCGTATGTCCAACAGATTCCGCTCCGTGAACTGGATCCTCTCTGCAGCAGGGACGGGATGCAGGTGACGGTAAAGGTGCTGCAGCAGCCGAACTGTTTGGACGCTACTGTTGTAGACGGCGGTAATGAGATTCTGGTTCGGATAGAGAAAGAACTGGCTGTAGAGGTCATGGGAAAAACAAAACTGTTCGTGCTGGTTTGTGACCCGCCCAGTGACAAAGACGACGAAGATTCGTTGGAAGAAGACATCTTCGAGGAAGACGAATTCGAAGACTGACGGCGACGCTCCCGCTGCGTCGCCCGTTTTTTCCTTAGGGGCCGCTGTGCCCTTTTTTTCTTCTTCGCGAAAGGGGGAAGACCTATGGTGGGGAACGGATATTTTGACTTGATTGAACTGGAACAAAGAGTTGTTCGGGTTCCGGAAAAATGGTTGCGCCGGTTTCGATGGGAGCAGGGCAAGCGAATTCGGGTGGCTGCCGGTCAAAAACAGGTGATGGCAGCTGTTTACCCTCACAAGCTGGATCACTTTGCACTTTCAACCGACATAAAGCAAGATTTGAGGTTGCCATCAACCGTCATTTCCTGGAAGGCGGACAGGTCCGGGATCCGGTTGGGGCCGTTTGTGGCAGTCTACTGCAATCGGACAAAGGACCCTCAGTGGCCGTTTGCAAGCATTACAACTCTTTTGAAAGACATGACGGAAATTGCCGATGAACTTGGGATTCCGTTTTATGTGATTTCGATCGGAGGTATGTTGCCTGACAAAAAAATTGTGACCGGTTGGCGCTATGACAAGGTTTCTGATAAATGGAAAGCGATGGAATTCCCTTGGCCGGATTTTTGTATTCGAAAAATCATTTCTATACCATCAGATCTCAAAACAGTTGCAAAGCGAGACATCCGGTTGCTGCGGGCTACCGGATGCAGGTTTCTTTATCGGAATATGGGGGCAAAATGGAACATTCATCGATTACTCTCAAAGGATCGAAACATCGTTCCGTTCCTTCCTGAAACCAGGAAAATCAACTCGTTAACAGATGTCACAACAATGTTGGAATCCCATAAGTTAATCTATGTAAAGCCATTGAATGGCACACAGGGGAGGGGCGTTTACCGTCTTGAGCGGCTGTCCAGCCTGCAGTCGGTACGATTGGAATTTCAAAGAGGTTCGGAAACCCGCAGGGCAACCATCGATCTCAACAAGAACAATAGTTGGTTTGTCAGGAAATTCATATCGGGCCGTCCCTTCCTGGTACAACAAGGGATTCGATTGGTTGCAGACAAAAATGGGCGACCGGCCGACTTTCGCTGGTTGATTCAGAAAGACGGGACCGGCAAATGGAAGGTGACCGCCCGAATTGCACGAATGGGACAAAAAGACAGCGTCACTACCAACGTGTCTACCGGAGCTGATGTATTGCCAGCAGAAGAGTTTTTGCAGCAAACAGGGCTCAGTTTGCTCCGGATACGGTTTGTTATTGAGAAATTTGATGGCCTGGCCTTCTCCATAGGGAAGCGGCTTGACCGGAGATTTTCGGGTATCGGCGAATTGGGAATTGATTTCGGGCTTGATTCTTCCGGACATCCCTGGTTGATCGAGGTCAATCCGAATCCGGGCCGGAAGATGCTAAGGATGACGGATACCGGGATACGGGCGCTGTCACTAAAAAGGCCTCTTGAATATGCTAGGTATACGGTCGGATTCGGTCAATCGAACCAATAAACGCCTACGAGGGGGGAAGATGTGAGTTGAAAAGGGTTCCTGTTACCATCACATCTGTTTCCTCTGAGCATGCTGGCGACCTGTTTCTCGCTAAAAACCTGTGTAACGAACTTGGAATCTTGCCCGGAAGGCATGTAATTCAATGCGGAGGAATCAGCAGGTCGGTGCGTGTGCTTTTTCCGATGAACGAAAGGCCTTCCGTTTGCGCATTTTCTCCCGATGTAATGGAATCACTGGCCCTGTTCGAGGGAGCAAAACTCTTGCTTTATACAGACGGTGAAAAGCTTCGACTGGGACCTGTTCTTGGAATCTTGGCAAATATCCGGGTCAAAGACGGGGGAATCGACGGTCAGCAAGCTCCGGTTTTCAAACATCTGTTAACGCTTGCAACGGAAGAGCGAATGTATGCATACTTATTCTCTCCACAGGAGTTGGTTTCCGACAAGCTGAGAGGGTACGTGTTGAAAAAGACAAACGAAAAGATGACTTGGGAAATTCGGGACGTCCCTTTTCCCGATGTGGTTTACGACCAGATCATCACCCGTAAATTCGAAAATACCCCCTTTGTGAAGACAATGAAAGAGAAACTGATTGCAAAATTGGGTTCTGCCTATTTTAACCCCGGATACTTTGACAAGGTTCAAGTTCACGATTGGCTGAATTCATCAGACGAAACAAAGGTCTATCTGCCGGCCACGATTCAGCATGTAGATTTGAAAAAAACCGAGCCCTTTCTAAAAAAGCATAATCCGGTCTACTTCAAGCCTGTTAACGGCACCAAAGGCCTGGGCATTATCAAATTGGTTCGGCTGATAGACGGAAGATACATGTATCAGGTTCGTGGCAAAAACGGAATCCAATTCCATGGAATCAAGAAGTCTACCAGACATGTATTGAATAGACTGGATAGGAGACTAAAAAGAAGGCCTTTTATTGTACAGGAAGGTTTGCAGTTAAAGACCTATGAGGGGCGACCCTTCGACATCCGTGTTCTGATGCAAAAAGATCATACCGGCAAATGGAGACGGACAAAAATGTACTGCAGGGTGGCCCAGGAGGGAGATTTCATTTCAAACCTGAGCACGGGTGGTGATGCGGTTTCTGTTCCGAATGTCCTGCAAAAGATATGTACGAACCAGGAGGAGATCAGAAGTTACAAGAAAAAGATCGACAAGCTAGTGAAGCTGGTACCGGTCGTGTTGGAAAAGGCTTCCGGGATGCAACTGGGGGAACTGGGACTTGACATCGGAATCGACGCTAAAGGGTGGGTCTGGCTGATCGAAGTCAATTCGAAACCGTGGAAGAAGCCGTTTACGGAACAAGGTTCCATGAAGCTGGTGGTGAAATCATTTCGTCGGCCTCTCTTGTACGGAAAATATCTGGCTGGAATTACCCAATGATTCGAAGAAAGGAGACGAACGATGGGGTACCTGCTTCTGCATACCGGACAACCGACAGCCAAACGATTATTGAGGCGTATCCCAAAGCTAACCGGAATTGAAAGCCTGGAATCAGTCACCAACAAAGACTTGGTGATTCGATGGGGAAATACAATAGGCAGCGACTCCGTTCCGGAAGTAACACTCAATCCGAGATTTGCGATCCTGGCGACCCGTTCCCGACATGAAATGCAGTCCATATTTCGGGTAAACGGAATTCGTTGCCTGTCGTCAACAGAAGGAAGGGAAAGGAGTGTTTCTTTATCCAGACATTACCGGGTTCCGGTATTCAATATGCGAGCGTTGGCCTTGTACCGTATAGATGGAAACCCCATCTGGCTGAACAAGCGCATCAGTCAGGTACAGGAAAATTTCAGAGAAATCCGGCTGGACGAGGACAAGATTGCGACAAGGGTCACACGTTTGGCTGTCCGGGCTGTTCATGCTTTGGGGCTTGATTTTGGACTGGTCAGCATTGGCATGACTTCGCAAAAAGTGTTGTATGTTCTGGATGTGTCGCCGACACCTGTACTTAAAGAGAAACTGCTGGATCATTACGTGAATGCGATCCTTGATTGGATAAGTGAAGAGGAGTATCCGTTTACTCCTTCTTTTTTGATGGGAACCGATCTGGAGTTTGTGCTGCGCAACCAGGAAGGGAAGTTGGTAATTGCCTCCAGTTACCTCCCAAGGAACGGAAAGGTAGGCTGTGATGCGTTAAGCATCAGAAGATTGGGACGCCGTTTTCCGCTGGCGGAACTGCGGCCGGATCCCAGTTCTTCGCCATTGGACCTGGTCAATAACATTGAAGAGACAATGAAGGTAGCAAAACGTCTGGTCCCGAAGCACTTACAGTGGTTGGCCGGATCCATGCCATTAAAGAAATTTGCCATTGGCGGACATATCCACTTTTCCAATCTGCCTTTATCCAGCCGATTGATCAAAGCCATGGACAGCTATCTGGCACTTCCCGTGATGTTATTGGAGGATACTTCCGCTTCGGTGAAAAGAAGACCAAAGTATGGATTCCTTGGGGATATCCGGCTTAAGTCCCATGGCGGATGGGAATATCGAACATTGAGCAGTTGGATTGTTTCACCCGAAATTGCGAGGGCTGTCTTATGTTTAGCGCATTTGGTGGCTACTCATTATTGGGATTTAAGGAAGACGCCACTCTCGCTTCCTGAATTGCAGAAAGCTTTTTATAACGGGGACAAGGAAACCCTCCGGCCATTTTTTGAAGACCTGTGGAAGGACATTCAAAGTACGAATACCTATCAAAGATATGAAGAGTATCTGGATATCATTCCCAATATGATCCAAAAAGGGGAGTCATGGGATGAATCGAACGACATTAAACGCACATGGGGAATCAAATACGGAAGATCACAACAACGAACGGATAAACGGATACGTGCATAAAATGTCGTGAGGGCAGCCCATGAAAGGATGAACTTGAATGATCGTGGGAATTCTCACCGCAAAATTGATGGATCGGGGCAACATGCGAGAATTCATTAAAACGGGAAAGCGCATGAAAATCCCCGTTTATGTGATACCGATTGACAGCATGGATATGGAAACCCTGACATGTGAAGGATACAGATGGAACGGGAAGTGGGAAAGAGTGTTATGTCCGTTCCCGACTGTGGTTTACAACCGAATTCTTGCCCGAAGAGTCGAAAACGGTCCAATTGCCCAACAGGTACTGCGGGAACTTGAAAATCTGGAGATCCCGGTATTTAACCCGGGGTATTTTGACAAAGGAAAACTCTACAAAATCGTCGGAAGCCATTCTGAAACTCGGGAGTTGTTGCCTGAGACGGAAGAGCTCCACTCACTCTCCCACTTGCGGGAAATGCTGGAAACTTGCAGGCAGTTATATGCCAAGCCCGTTCAGAGTTACGGGGGAAAGGGAATTATCCGAATCGATTATGCAGATAACGAAGCATTGGTTTGGAAGCAGTTAAAGGGAATTCAAACATGTGAAAACATGCGGATTCAAGACTTATATTACAAGCTATCACAAAACAGACGGCACAAAAAATATGTTCTGCAAAAAGGCATCTCCCTGGCAAGGGTCAACGGACATATTTATGATTTGCGGGTCTTGGTGCAGAAGAACCGGTACGGAAACTGGTGCGTGACGGGAGTCGGCGCACGTGTTGCGCCCAGGTATGGGATTTTGACACACGTTCCCAATGGGGGGGCCGTTTGGGACGCCCGAGAAGCGTTATTGGCCTCTTTTCACAAAAAAGGGGTTCAGATTTTGGATGACGTGAAAGACAAAGCGTTGAAACTCGCCGCTGTCATAGAGAAGAAAACCCCGGGAATTCTTGGCGAAATGTCAATGGATATCGGAGTTGACGAAGAGGGAAGGCCCTGGTTCTTTGAGGCAAATGCCAAACCGGGCAAGTTTGACGAACCAGAAATTCAAAAGCTGTCCATTCAAAGAGTGTTGGAGTTTTGCAGGTATTTGTCCTTCAATAGGGCAATCGTTGAGAGCCGGAAATAACAACCCCCACCCGATTGGGTGAGGGTTTTGCTGTTCAATCAGATTGCTACGGCATTACGATCGGCCGCTGAGGCGGTAATACATAGGATTTTGGAATTACCGGTCCCTTGTCTTCATGGCCTGTAATTGTTTTGCCCGGTGTCCAGGAACCATCCGGCAATACTCTTCGTGCCGTGAAGAAATGTTCTCCCCACCAGTAGTCAAAGTTGTTTACGATCCCGATGGCGGTGGGATTTCCGTCGCCACGGGTTCCGATTACGGCTGGTTCACCGTTCAGCATGCCCATATAGATTGCAACATGCCCGATATATTTTCCGTTATTATCCTTTTTCCACCAGGTCAGGATGTCCCCCGGGCGAAGATTTTCAGTACCTTCAAGTTTCCATTTTCCGTTTACTTTCTTGGGATATACGCCGCTGACTTTACTTCCGACCTCGTCATATTTGCGAGCCACTTCGGAAATCTTGAAACCAAAGTCCCCGTACACCAATTTGGTGAACTCGGAACAGTCAACAAGCCCTTTTTTTTCATAAGATTTGTAACCGTGGCCGTAGACCATGTAACCGTTTTCCATGTACCAGATTGCACGTTCAATGATCTGATCGGCAAGGCTGCCGTTCATGCTTTGGTAGTTGTCGCGATACTGCTTGACTTTGACCAGTTCATCCCGCTGATAGTCGTCATAGTACTTTTTGTACTTGGCGATGGCCTCACTTCTCGAAAGAGTGTTGTCATGAGCGGCCATGGCGGGGCTGGCGGCCGCCACCGAAAGTCCAAGAACTACGGCAGACAGCAACAGTTTCTTGCATTTTGCCATTATGAAGTTTCCTCCCTTGAAAGCCTACGAGGTTAGCTGAAGGGTTCGGTTAGGGAATTTCCCGACCATTTTCATGGTTATACCCATTCCTTTCGCTTCGCTCAAGGCACAAAACGGAATGAAATCCGTTATCCTTGAGCGATTTTTTTGTATTCTTGAGTTACAGGGATATCAGTACACTACAAATCACGTGGAGGTGAGTGGGCCTCCTCTTTTTACGGGGTGACCGCATGGTTATATGTGTAGATTGCCTTTCCAAGCACAAATAAGTGTCGCTTCGAGCACGCAGACTTATCTTTGTATAAACAACTCGTTTATTGCTGGGCAATCAGTCCCTGCTGACTATCCTTGTATATCCTGGAAAGGAGATAACCTATGGCTTTAAAAATTGTCTACCCTGTCTGTTGTGGAATCGACGTTCACAAAACCTTCGTC
>NZ_BDUF01000109.1:95694-126313 GCF_002335525.1 Effusibacillus lacus | reverse complement strand
CTCCCTTGCCGATCCGGCAGCTTCGCGACCTGATGCGCTACCGCTTCAAGCTGACGAACTTTTCGTCGAGCGAGAAAAATCGGCTGCAAAACAGTTTGACGGTTTCCAACATTCAGCTTGGAAATGTCGTTTCCGATACGTTCGGCAAAAGCTCCATGAAGATCATTGATAAGCTGCTGGACGATCCGCTCGATACATCTTTTGACCTCGAGCCGCTCATTCACCCCTCCATGATCGGGAAACTTCCTGAACTGGAGCTTGCGATTGACGGACTCATTACGCCAGAGCAGGCCGGAAAAATCAAGGTCATCAAACAACACTACGAAGACCTCGAATCCCGAAAAGCGGAGCTAGAAGCCATTATTCTTTCTCTTGCCGAGTCCTACCTGGACGAAATCAACTTGATCTTAACTGTTCCGTCCTTCAAAAACCTGTTTTCCGCCATTGCCGTGGTTTCGGAAATCGGTGTGAACATGGACGTGTTCCCGACAGCTAAGCATCTATGCTCTTGGGCAGGACTTACACCTTCAAATGATGAAAGTGCCGGCAAGAAAAAGTCAGTAAGGATTTCGAGAGCCGGCTGCTACATCAAGCCTCTTTTGGTACAGTGTGCAACCGCCGTTGTTAAAAGCGAAAAGCATCCCGAAATCCGAAACCGCTACTTGCAACTGAAGAAACGCAGAGGCCGGATTATGGCGGTTGCAACCTGATTTCCTTCAAAGCTGCATGTAATACATTTTTTTACATTTGGTCGTCTAGTTGCACGGCTTATTTGGCATGCTCATTTTCATTGTTACGTGCGTTTGATAAGGATTTCAGACTTCACCCCAAGATGGATCCCCCGCGCTCTTGCGAGCTTCGGCTCATTTTTGATTCTGTTAAAGATTATCACAGCTTTTTTGGAAGAGTCAGCCCTCAATCGTTGGCAAACTTCCCGGATATTGGATATGCTGCGACTGATTGGCAATCGGAAACAGAGAATGCCGCCCAGTTGTTGAGCGGCATTCGTGGTGATTCAGATTTCCTTCTTGTTCGTCGCATCCGATTCATTCTTCTGGTTGCCATTCTCAATTTGCCATGCTTCCGCATTTCCAAAATAAGCGTGGGTCAATTCTTCCGAGACTTCCAAATCTTCCTGTTTCCCTGCCATCATTGTCCACAAACCCTTGATCACTTTTGGGACACGCACGCTGCATCACCTTCAACCTAGAGTGTATACATTCATATATTGCCTTGTAGTATGGACCATAATCTGAAAATTATTTGACGGGAAAGGCAATATAAGTATTGTCAATATAAGTATTTGATTTCACGCCGTTTTCTGTGCTATACTCAACCTGTATCCCCGTATCTGACGGGGATTTTTTCTGCGAACGATAGATATTTCGAAAAGTGTTTATAGATACTTTGCCACGAAAGGAGAGATGACAGTGAGCGATTTGCTGCAATTGGAAGATCTTACACAAGCACAGGGCGATATGCACCGTCCTACGCTGGTTGAGCGGGAAAGTATAGACTATAAGGCGATTGCAAAGAATGTAGGGCGGATCGGAGAAGGGAAAAAGTATCATATCAAGACTTACGGTTGCCAGATGAATGAACACGATACGGAAATCATGGCCGGAATGCTGGAAGAAATGGGATATACCGCAACAAACGATCATCATGAAGCGGATTTCATCCTATTTAACACTTGCGCGGTCAGGGAAAATGCCGAAGATAAAGTGTTCGGGGAAATTGGCCGTCTCAAGCCATTGAAAAACCGCAATCCCCAGCTGATCCTTGGGTTGTGCGGCTGTATGGCGCAGGAAAAGGTCGTACAGGAATTGGTGGCGAAGACCTATCCGTGGGTGGATGTGGTATTTGGAACCCACAATCTTCACCAGTTGCCTGAGCTGATTGACAAAGCCCGCAACTCGCAGGAAACGATTATTGAAGTATGGGACAAAGCGGGTGCAGTTATTGAAAACCTGCCAAAACTCCGTAAAGAAGGCATCCGTGCATGGGTTAACATCCAATATGGCTGCAATAAGTTTTGCACCTACTGTATTGTCCCCTATACCCGAGGACGCGAGCGGAGCCGTTTGCTGGAAGACGTGGTGGCGGAAGTGAAGGAACTGGCAGGCTTGGGGTTTAAGGAAATCACGCTGCTGGGCCAGAATGTCAACGATTACGGGATTGACCTGAAAGCATATGATTTTGCCGATTTGTTGGCTGCTGTCAACGAAATTGAGGAGATTGAACGAATCCGGTTTACCACTTCAAATCCGTGGAATTTTACTGACAAACTGATCCAAACCATTGCGAATTGTGAAAAGGTGGCGGAGCATATTCATCTCCCGGTGCAATCGGGCAATAATACAATCCTTCGCCGAATGAACCGGGGTTATACACGGGAATTCTACCTGGATCTTGTCGGACGAATCCGTGCAGCCATTCCTGACGTTTCGTTGACAACAGACATTATCGTTGGATTTCCGGGTGAAACGGAAGAACAGTTTCTGGATACACTGCAGTTGGTGGAAGAAGTCCGATTTGACGGGGCCTACACCTTCATTTATTCGCCTCGTGCCGGAACACCTGCAACCCGCTTTAAGGAACTGGTTTCGGAAACGGAACAGAAGGATCGTTTGCAGCGACTGATCGATGTTCAAAACCGCATCTCGCGTGAAATCAACGACGAGATGAAGAACCAGATTGTTGAGGTCCTTGTGGAAGGTGAATCAAAGACGAATCCCGATGTTCTGCAGGGCCGCACCCGTACCAACAAAATTGTACTGTTCAGCGGAACCCGAGACCTGGCAGGCCAGATTGTCCAAGTTCGCATTACCGAGCCGCAAACATGGTTGCTCAAAGGGGAACTCGTTCCTCAACGAGCGGGGCTGGCTGTATAAGAATGTAAGGAAAAGAGCGCGGATGTCCGTGCTCTTTTTTGTTGCCAATCGATGCTATATAATGAGGACAAGCTGGATTGACGGAGGATATCATGGCACGTTATACACCTATGATCGAACAGTATCTTTCAATCAAGGAACAGGCGGCAGACGCCTTGCTGTTTTTCCGGTTGGGAGATTTCTACGAAATGTTCTTTGAAGATGCGGTCACGGCTGCCAAGGAATTGGAGATTACTTTGACCGGAAGGGACGGCGGCGTTGGAGAACGGATTCCCATGTGTGGAGTTCCCTACCATTCAGCCGAGTCTTATATACACAGGTTAATAGATAAAGGATATAAAGTTGCCATTTGTGAACAGGTGGAAGACCCAAGCCAGGCTAAAGGAATTGTCAGACGGGAAATTGTCAGGATTGTCACGCCCGGTACCATCATGGATGGGAAGGCAGTGCAGGATAAAGGGAACAATTACATAGCTTCACTGGTTCAAACCGGAGAAGAAATCGGATTGGCTTTATGTGACGTTTCAACAGGCGAATTTTATGTTGTCGAACGGGATCTCCAGACAATTTGGGATGAACTTCAGCAATTTCAACCGACGGAAATGGTTGTGCCTTCTGGCGATGAACACAAAACGATCGTCCAAACCGTCATAGAGCGAGTGGGTTGCCTTGTGACAGCGGAAGAGTCCAACTCCCATGCGGAGACCAAAGCGACAGAACGCTTGCTGCAGCACTTTAATCTGCTCTCGCTGGAATCTGTTGGACTGGCGGAAGTTAAGACGGCGGTCATGGCTGCCGGGATGCTGCTGTCATATTTGGAAAAGACGCAAAAAAGAAATCTTCATCACCTGAAAAAACCACTTCTCTTGACCCGCGAAACTCATTTGATCATTGACTCCTTCTCCCGCCGCAACCTGGAATTGACTGAGACAATCCGGGAAAAAAGCAGGCAGGGTTCGCTGCTGTGGTTGTTGGACAAGACTGTTACAGCCATGGGCGGTCGCTTGCTGAAAAAATGGGTGGAACGTCCACTGGCGATTCGTGCCGACATTGAACGCCGGCTGAACGCGGTGGAGGAACTGGTTAACGAATTGTTGCTCAGAGAAGATCTGCGCAATTTGTTGGGAGAGGTATACGATCTTGAGCGCCTGGTGGGGAGAGTGGCTTACGGTTCCGCCAACGGGCGGGACCTCTTGGCGATCGCTTCCTCCTTGTCGGTTCTGCCTGAGATCCGCCGTCGGCTGCTTCACTGCGACAGCCCCCTCTTGCAAGACGTTGGTGGCATGATCGTGGAATTAAATGAAATTGTGGATCTTATTAATAGTGCGATTGTAGATGAACCGCCTGTCGGTATCCGTGATGGAGGACTGATCAGAGACGGATATGACGCCCATCTCGACAAACTGAAACAGGCCAGCAGGGAAGGAAAACAGTGGATTGCCCGCTTGGAGCAGCAAGAGCGGGAGAGGACCGGGATCAAATCCTTGAAAGTCGGCTTCAACAAAGTGTTCGGCTATTATCTGGAAGTTACGAAATCCAATGTCCATCTGGTTCCTTCCTATTTCGAACGGAAACAGACGTTGGCCAACGGGGAACGTTACATTACTCCCGAACTTAAAGAAAAAGAAGCGCTGATCCTGGAAGCGGAAGATAAGATGATCGATTTGGAACAGCAATTGTTCCTTGAAGTTCGGGATCAGGTAGCTGCCCAGCTTGCCAGAATTCAACAGTCGGCGGAAGCCGTTGCACATGTTGACGCTTTACAATCCCTTGCTACTGTAGCAGTGGAACGCAGGTATACCAAACCGGTCATTAACGATTCCGACCGAATTCTTATTGAGGAGGGACGGCATCCGGTAGTGGAAGCTGTTCTTAAACGGGAATCGTTCGTTTCAAACAATACGCTGCTCGATTGCGGTTCCAACCAAATTGCTTTGATAACCGGTCCAAATATGGCAGGTAAAAGCACATACATGCGACAGGTGGCCTTGATAGTGGTGATGGCCCAAATGGGATCTTTCGTTCCTGCAAAAAAGGCGGAGATTGGCATTGTGGACCGGGTGTTTACCCGTATCGGAGCTTCCGATGACCTGACAGGCGGCCAAAGCACATTTATGGTGGAAATGGTGGAACTGGCCAATATCTTGCATCACGCCACCCGTAACAGCTTGATCATCCTGGATGAGATAGGCAGGGGCACCAGTACATTTGACGGGATCTCCATTGCCAAGTCGGTGATTGAGTATCTGCACCAATCCCCTTCCGTCGGAGCGAAAACCTTGTTTGCCACCCATTACCATGAATTGACGGAGTTGGCAGGCCGGCTACCCGGTGTTACCAATTATTCCACCCATGTGCAGGAACAAGGGGACTCCATTGTGTTTCTGCGGAAAATTATCCCTCAGCCGGCTGACCGCAGCTACGGGATCCAGGTTGCCAAATTGGCAGGGCTTCCGGATAAAGTGTTGCACCGTGCCAAAGAAATCCTTCATGTTCTGGAGAGTATGCCCAACGCCGGATTGGAGACGGCAGTTGCAAGTTCTGCCGCAGCTTCAGATGACGGCGAAACATCCCAGCTGTCATTGAACTTCGATGCAAAACCGCATCCGGTTGTGGCTGAGTTGCAGTCCATAAACTTGCTGAACATGACACCGATTGAAGCATTGACAACCCTGCATCGGCTTCAACAAATGATTGGGAAGGGATGACGCAAGATGGCCAAAATCCGCGTAATGGACGACCTGCTGGCCAATAAGATCGCAGCCGGAGAAGTCGTCGAGCGCCCCGCTTCGGTGGTCAAGGAATTGGTAGAGAACGCATTGGATGCGGGTGCGACAGAGATTGAGATCGAGCTGGTTCAGGGCGGCCTGGAGTTGATCCGTGTGGCCGACAACGGGTCGGGAATCGACTCCGAAGATGTGCCGGTAGCTTTTGAACGGCATGCAACTTCCAAGATCATGGAAGATAAGGATCTGTTCAAAATTTCAACCCTTGGCTTCCGCGGTGAGGCACTTCCTTCCATTGCGGCCGTGTCCAGAGTTGAGATGAAAACCCGAACGGAAAATGAAACAGCCGGTTCGTTCATACGGATTGAGGGAGGCCGAATCCAGGAAATTGGTGTTACGGCTGCCAATAAGGGAACTGACATATTCGTAAGAGACTTGTTTTTCAATACCCCCGCCCGCTTGAAATATTTAAAATCGATTCAGACAGAATTGGGCCATGCCACCGATTATATTGAAAGAATGGCTCTGGCTCGCCCTGATGTTGCTTTCCGCCTGACGCACAACAGTCGGATATTGGTACAAACCGCCGGTGACGGCAAGCTGCCGCACGCGGTTACGGCCGTTTATGGACGTGAGACGGTCAAGCAGATGGTGGATGTTGAATGGGAAAACTATGATTACCGGATCACAGGTCTTGCGGGCTATCCCGAATTGAATCGGGCCAATCGGAACCATTGCACGTTCCTGGTGAATGGAAGATATGTCAAAAGCTTTCAACTGTTTAATGCTGTGCAGGCAGCCTATCATACGAGGCTGCCGATTCACCGTTATCCGGTATGCGTCTTGCACCTCCAGTTGGATCCAACGCTTGTGGATGTGAATGTTCATCCGACCAAACTGGAGGTCCGCTTTTCAGAAGAGAAAGATGTCTATGCCGCAGTACAATCGGCGGTGCAGTCCGCTTTGGAAAGATCAACGTTCATTCCGAAGGCGCTTCCCCGGACGCCTCAGACTTTCTCATCGGGGAACGAACCGGCAGTCAAATCGACCCAGTCTGAACTAAAACTGGACAACCCTGGTCGAATTCGTTACTCAGAACAGGAAAGCGCGACTGATTCTTCAAATCACCGGATACCGAAACATCCAGTTGAGCGCATACGGGAAACCAAACCTGATTTTTCCAAACCTGTAGAGCGTATCCCGGTAGAAGCGGCTATGGATCTTTACCGTCCGGATGACAAGGAATCTGTGCCTGACAGAGAGCAAGAGCCAGTGTACGATTCAGAACCGCAGGTGGAGCATCCGATTCCGCGCTTCCGACCAATTGCACAAGCTTTAGGCATGTATGTGATTGCCGAGAGTGAGGAAGGACTGTTTATTATTGACCAGCATGCGGCCCACGAGAAGGTGTTGTTTGAGAAATTCTCCAAGCGGCTGCAAGAGAAAAAAATCCGGCCATTGCCTTTGCTGGTTCCCCTGACACTGGAACTGTCCCCATCAGAAGGGCAAAAGCTGGAGAAACAGTTGCAAATGCTTGCTGAATACCATATGGAAGTGGAGCAATTTGGCGGCGGTTCTTTTCTTGTGAGGTCAGTTCCCGACATTTGGAGCGGTTTGGACATCCAGCGTCTTGCATCTGAATTTATGGATGAATTTCTTGCGGAAGGATCACTTAAGGATCCGCGTTCATTGATTGAGGACAAACTGATAACAAAAGCGTGCAAGTCGGCGATAAAAGCGAACCAATGGCTTTCCATGCCAGAAATGACCGCTTTGTGCGATCAATTGTCGGAGTTGGAAAACCCGTTTACCTGTCCACACGGACGCCCGATCATCATTCATATGACCACCTATGATCTGGAGAAACAATTTAAGCGGGTGATGTAGATTGAACGTTTCCTTGGCCGTTACAACAGTTCCGAACCCTTCTGCAGACGAAATCCGGTTGGCGCAGGAATTGGCTGCCGAATTACAGGTCCAATATGTCCCCCGTTCGGCAACTGTGAGCAAGATGCAAAAGCAGATGGGAGTCCTGCAAATGCTGGTGGCAGGTAAGCGATTGACCCTCCATGCCCATGGCCGGGAGATATTTTTTCACCCATCCATGGCTGTTGTTCGTGTCAAACGAATGCTTTTGGGAGATACTGATCTTATGGTGGAAAAAAGTGGTTTGCAGTCTGGCGATGTTGTGTTGGACTGCACACTTGGAATGGGATCCGATGCTATAGTATTTGCCCATGCAGTCGGCACAAGGGGAAAAGTAATCGGCTTGGAACAGAATCCGGTACTGGCTGCTCTTGTTCGAATTGGCATGAGAAACTGGCCGTCTGATGTTCTCGAAGTCGCTGAAGCCATGCGGCGTGTGGAAGTTGTTGCGGCCCATCATCTGGATTTCATGCGGACGATGCCCGATCAATCGGTTGATATTGTCTATTTTGATCCGATGTTCCGTTCAACAGTCAAGGAATCGGTCAATTTTGACCCGATTCGTGAACTGTCAATAACAGACGCGATTTCTCCGAATTCTGTGGAAGAAGCCAAACGAATCGCCAGGAAATCAATTGTGCTGAAAGAACGTGCGGCAAGCGGGGAGTTTGAACGCCTGGGATTTCCGCCTCCCTTGCGGCGCTCCAGCTCCTTTACATATTCGGTGATATTCAGGCGGGGGGAGGAGTCGTTTTGACGCAGATGCGCTGCCTGGTTGTAATAGCGGGACCGACTGCTGTAGGGAAGACCAGGTTGAGCGTCGACTTGGCTTCCGCTTTTGTAGGGGAAATCATCTCGGCTGATTCCATGCAAATATACCGGGGAATGGATATAGGAACAGCCAAAATTTCACGGGAAGAAATGAATGGTGTGCCGCACTGGGGAATTGACATCGTGGATCCGCAGATTCCCTTCTCTGTTGTAGATTACAGGGAACTGGCGGACAAATGGCTTTCAGACATCTGGAATCGCGGGCATCTTCCCTTTCTGGTGGGAGGGACGGGACTCTACATCCGGGCCCTGACAGAATCCTATAATTTTACCGACTTTGCGGGAGATCCGGAGTTTCGTAACCGGTTGGCTGAACTTGCACGCATTCACGGGCCCCAAGTCCTGCATGACCGTCTCCGTGAAGTGGATCCGGAGTCGGCAAGCCGTCTTCACCCCAACGATATCCGCCGGATTATTCGAGCATTGGAAATCTATGAGTATACCGGTAAACCCATGTCCGTACAAGTGGAACCAAGCCAAAGGAAAACTCGATTTCCTGTTTTGAAGATCGGATTGACAATGAGCGATAGGGAACTTCTTTATCAACGAATCAATCAGCGGGTTGATGCCATGGTTGAGAAGGGGCTTGTTCAGGAGGTCCAAAGTTTGTTGGACCGGGGGATACATAAGGAATTGATTTCCATGCAGGCAATCGGGTATAAAGAGATTATCAGCTATTTGGAAGGTCAGGTGACGCTGGAGGAAGCGATCGAAACGATAAAACTGGGATCCAGGCGATATGCCAAACGACAGTTGTCCTGGTTTAGGCAAGACCCGAACTTTCATTGGTTGGAAGTGGACCGGATGTCGTGGGATGATCTGTACGAGCGTTGTTACCGGCTCGTGCAGGAATTTCAGCATCGGTTCGCGAATACAGTTGAAATAAAAGAGGATGGGGGTACCAGAGCGTGAACAAACCGCAAATCAATATTCAGGATACGTTTTTGAACCAAATTCGCAAGGAAAATATCCCGGTCATCATTTATCTCGTAAACGGGTTTCAAATACGCGGGGTTATCAAGGCGTTTGACAACTTTACAGTGATCGTGGAAGCCGAAGGAAAACAGCAATTGGTATACAAACATGCAATTTCCACATTCACTCCCATGAGAAATGTGAACTTCAGTGCAGAATAGCAACAATCCTGACAATCAAGCATTCGAGAACACCGGTCTTCTAACCGGTGTTTTTTGTATATCCTCTTAGGCAAATGCGCAACATATGCACAGTTTCCAAGAGGAGGTATTATTTTATGGTTCGAAATAAAGATTCCAATTTTCCGGGCCCGCGAAATATTGAAAACCCCAAAGCACGAACGGAAAAAGCACCTCTTCGTCCAAATCGGTCAATTGCACCGCAACCGCGTGACCGAATGAGAGATTCTGGTAAAGAATCGTAGAAATCACTAATTTAGGGAGGTTGATTGTTTTCATCAAATGAATTATACTTTCAGGCATAAAGGGTCGAAGGAGTGAAAGAAGGCAATGGCTAAAACTTATGTAGACAAAGATACCTGCATTGCATGCGGAGCTTGTTATTCCACTTGCCCGGATGTATACGAAGCTGACGATGAGGGCTATGCATTCGTAAAACTTCCTGGTGGAACGGAAGGTTTTGTGGAAGTTCCGGAAGAGTTCCTGCAAGATGCCATGGACGCTCGGGATGGTTGTCCCACCGAATCCGTTAAATGGGAAGACTGATCCCAAAACTTTACCATACGATTCTCAAATAAAACCCTGTGGGGAAACCCATGGGGTTTTATTTTTTCTGGGCTTTCACCTAATGAGTGCCGGCTGCGTATGATGAAGCAATCACGGCAAGTGAGGTGACAGACATTGAACAAGGGCGGTCGGCGCTCGCCCGTATATCGGGATCTGGATGAGATTTTGGAACAATTTCGCTCGGGGCAATTGGCGTTGAACGATGCGCTTCGGCGGCTCCACACACAAGAGAAACCGACTCTGTCAAAAGAAAGAAAAAACATGAATTCATTGCAAGATACTGCGAGGTTTCAGCAGACGTTGCAGGAATTGGACACGATGATTGGGTTGAAGCAGGTTAAAGGTTTGGTGAGGGAGATTTACGCTTTGATTCAAATTCAGCAAAGAAGGCAGGCTGCCAAGCTGGCAGCCGAACCTGTCGTGCTCCACATGATTTTTAAAGGGAATCCGGGGACGGGGAAAACCACCGTTGCAAGAATACTGGCGCGCCTGCTAAGGGAATTGGGATTTTTGTCCAAAGGACATTTGATTGAAGTGGAGCGGGCGGATCTTGTTGGCGAATATATTGGGCATACAGCTCAGAAAACCCGTGAACAGGTGAAAAGGGCGCTTGGCGGCATCTTGTTTATTGATGAGGCCTACAGTTTGGCCCGCGGCGGCGAGAAAGACTTCGGGAAAGAAGCCATTGACACTCTGGTCAAGGCGATGGAAGACCATAAGAACGATTTTGTACTGATTCTTGCCGGTTATGAACTGGAGATAGATTTGTTTCTGCGTACCAACCCGGGGTTGCCCTCACGGTTTCCTATCACCGTATCGTTTGACGATTATGAGGAACACGAACTTGTCCAGATTGGCAAGCAGATGCTCCGGGAAAGAGAGTATCGGCTTTCACCGGAAGCGGAACAAAAACTGCGGCTCCATCTGAAAAACAAGCTCGCCATGGACAGGCGCAACTTTGCCAACGCAAGACTGGTGCGCAACATCATTGAGCGGGCCATTCGTATGCAGGCTTTACGGTTATTGGATGTCAAAAACCCCACCAGAGAAGAGTTGATGGTAATCCTTCCGGATGATTTTTCGTTTGAGGAGGGGAACATCGGATGAAAAACTTTCTGGTAATTGGCAGAACCAATGTGGGAAAAACAATGTTTTGCGTCAATTTTGCCGAATTCTTGGGGTTACATCGGTTGGACGTCTACTATCAATTGCCGGACGGAACCACCAGGCAAAGGAAATATGATCTGCCGGCTGCACGTCAGGAGTTGTCAGGACTCGGTCAGCACAAAACAAGGTCGCTTCAGTCCATACAATTGGATTTGCCAGGTGGTAAAGGTTCCCGCAAATTCAAGCTGACCGATTCGACCGGTTTGACCGACGGGATCCATCCTGACAAAAGCTTGCGGGAATCCATGGCTCAGACCTTGGCGGAATTGCAATATGCCGACTGTATCCTGCACTTGATAGATCTTACAGAGGTTGCGAGAACCGGAGGGCTCTCGGCTATGGGGGAACTGGATTTGCAAATTGCCGAATTGGGAGGTATGAAGAGCGGGTATGCCATGCTCGCCAATAAAATAGATTTGCCGGAAGCAAAGCCTGCCCTCGAAATTGTACAGGGCGAGGTGGGAGAAACGCGAATCATCCCGATCTCTGCCAAGTACCGGCAGGGATTTCGTGAGGTGAAAGAATATGTTTGGCGATTGGTATAATTGGTCAGTGGAGCTGTTTGGGATTGTGCTGACAGGAATCGCCATCAAGACGATGGATGACCTGCTGGATGTGGAATATGACCAGTGTGTGGGTCGATTTACCATCGCCGGAAAGCTTGGCAAAGCGGTTATGCCTTATGCTTTGCTGATCTTGGGAATAGGAGTTTTCGTGGCTGAGGAGATTGCCCTGGCACTGTTTTTGGCCAGCTACTCCATCGGAATGGGACATGATCTGTTCGAACGAATGCCGACGCGATTGCCTGGGTGGGCAGAAAGTCTGATAGCTCTTGTAGTCGGAATGCTGCTGACCGGACCGCTTCCCATGGTCTGGGGGGTTCTGATCATGGCAGGAGTCCAATTTTTGGATGATCTGGTGGATATCTACAAGGACTCTCAAAGTGGCCAAAGGAACTCGGCGGTTCAACTTGGTGTCGTGGAGACTACCCTGCTGACCCTCATCTGTTTCTTGGGAGCGGTTTTGATGAATGCTTCCGATTCGGTGTTGGTGCTGCTGGCCACGCCTTTGGTTCACATGATTCTGGAGATGCTGGGAGGGGATTGAATGATTCCCGTGTCGTGGGTTTTATTGTTATTATTGGTGGCAATCCTTGGAGCTTTTGCAGTTGGAAGAAGAATGGGCATCCAATGGGGGCGCCGATTGGGAGAGACGGAGTCGAAAATTCGACTCCGTCAGGAAAGTCTTGAAGCGGGACAATGCAAAATATGTGATCAGACATGCAGGTGAAGGACACTCGCTGGAAGTGCCCTTCTTTTATGGTTTGTGTTACAATGGTTCGAGAAGCGGGGGTACGAACTGATGTATGAAACAACAGCCAAACGAGAGAGGGCGGTTCTGGTCGGTCTGCAAACGGGCCGACAGCCAGATTTCTTGTGGAAATTGGCATTTGAGGAACTGAAGGGACTTGTTGAGACGGCGGGAGCAGAAGTGATTTCCGACGTGGTACAAGCCCGCAAGTACCCGGAACCGTCTACCTATATCGGAAAGGGCAAATTGCAGGAATTGGCAGCCGTTGTCAAGGAACTGGAAGCCAATCTTGCAGTATTTGATTCGGAGCTATCCCCAGCTCAGGTTCGCAATCTGGAGCAAGCTCTGGATTGCAAAGTGCTTGACCGTACACAGATCATACTGGACATATTCGCGGGAAGGGCCAGGACAAAAGAGGGGAAGTTGCAGGTCGAACTGGCTCAATTAGTCTATTCTCTTCCGAGACTGACAGGCAGAGGCATAGCCATGTCCAGGCTTGGCGGAGGGATTGGCACCAGGGGGCCGGGAGAAACGAAACTTGAAGTCGATCGTCGCCGAATTCGTCAACGAATTGCAGATTTACGGGCAGAGCTGCGGGAGGTAAGACAGCATCGCCAAACTCAACGCCAGCAGCGCAAGAAACGGGAGATTCCCGTTCTTGCACTGGTTGGTTACACGAATGCGGGAAAAAGCACACTGCTGCACACAATGATTGAGAGGTTTGGCACCGGTTCCCATGTGGCGGATTCTGGCAGGAACCGCCTGTTTGACACATTGGACCCCACCACCAGAAGAATAGAATTGCCTGGTGGCAAATCTATCATTGTAACGGACACAGTAGGGTTCATCCAAAGGTTGCCTCATCAACTGGTGGACGCCTTTCGCGCCACCCTGGAAGAAACGGCGGAGGCGGATTTGCTGCTGCATGTGGTGGATGCCAGCCATCCGGAATATGAGATTCAGATGGAAACTGTCTATCAAGTACTGGAAGATTTGGATGCTTCAAGGAAAAGCATAATTACTGTGTTGAACAAGATGGATCTTGTAAAGGAAGAATGGCTTCCCGACGACCCGTGTTCTGAACATACGTTTCGGTTGTCCTCCAAGTCCGGGAAAGGTATCGCCGAACTGGCAGCTTGGGTTGCATCCAGGTTGAACCGTTCAGCAGTACGGATGCAAGTGTTTCTTCCTTACAGCGAAGGACCGTTTCTTTCAAAATTGCATGCAAAGTGCAAAGTGTATTCGCAGGAATTTGAAGAGAACGGAATTCGGTTGGATCTGGATGTCATACCGGAATATCGTGAACGGATCGCCCCGTTCAAGGTCAACTGAAATGAAGGAGAGTAGCTTGGTGTTCGAACAAATTTTTACAGATTCGGAAACTGCATCTTGGGTGTCCCGGATCAAGAAACAAATCAATCCAATAATAATGCAAATTGAACAGACTGTATTGTTCAATCAGGCCAAAGTGTTGTCCGCCTTCCAAAAAGCACAGGTGAGCGATTTTCACTTTGCATCATCCACAGGTTACGGCTATAACGACCGTGGCCGTGAGATCATTGAGCAGATATATGCAGAGGTGTTCTGTGCGGAAGCGTCGCTTGTCCGACCTCATATTGCCTCAGGCACTCATGCGCTGGCATTGGCATTGTTCGGGGTGCTTCGCCCGGGGGATCAACTGCTCTATATTACCGGTTCCCCATACGACACATTGGAAGAGGTTATTGGGGTTCGCGGGGAAAAAGGAGAAGGTTCGCTTCGGGAATTTGGGATTTCTTTTGACTTTGTCCCCTTGCGGGATAACAGGATCGATTACGAAGAAGTGAGCCGCCGCATCACGTCTGAGACGAAGATGATCGGAATTCAAAGGTCATCCGGGTATGCCTGGCGTCCTTCTTTCTCGATAGCGGAAATTCGGGAAATGATTCGGTTTGTCAAAGAGATTAAGTCTGACGTTATAGTCTTGGTTGACAATTGTTACGGAGAGTTTACAGAACAGATTGAACCAGTGGAAGCGGGAGCAGACCTGGTGGCAGGATCTCTTATCAAAAATCCGGGTGGAGGCCTTGCCCACACGGGAGGATACTTGGTTGGAAGGGAGGACCTCATTCACAAAGCAGCTTGCCGTTTAATCGCACCAGGCATAGGTGGTGAGCAGGGAGCCATGCTGGGAATGAACCGGAACCTGTTGCAGGGATTCTTCCTGGCACCCCATGTAGTGGGGGAAGCGCTAAAGGGAGCGGTTTTTGCCGCCGCCGCATTTGAACATGCCGGCCTTGAAACATCCCCACGATGGGATGCATACCGAACGGATATTATCCAAGCGGTTAAATGGGGAAGTAAAGAACGGCTGATTGCCTTTTGCCAAGCGATTCAGGCAGCTGCACCGGTTGATTCTCATGTTAAACCGGAGCCATGGGACATGCCCGGGTATGAGGATCCCGTAATAATGGCAGCTGGAGCGTTTGTTCAGGGTTCTTCGATTGAGCTCTCGGCAGACGGACCCATACGCGAACCGTATATCGGATATATGCAGGGCGGCTTGACATTTGAACATGTTCAACTGGCAGTAATGTCGGTTTTACGAACAATGAAACAACGAAATCTGCTCTAAAATTTTTGTGTAAAGTTTCTTAACACTCGTTGACAACTTAACTTCCCTTTAAATATAATACTACTATCTGAGTGATCTACTACTTGTTTTATCAGACATCGGGGAGGAAAAGGGTCTATGGATCAAGCGACAGTTAAGAAACTTGTGAAAGACAACGGCGTGGAATTCATCATTGTCCAATTCGTTGACGTGTTGGGAAATTTAAAACATTTGGAGCTTCCGATTAGCCAATTGGATAAGGTATTGGACGGGGACATCATGTTCGACGGATCTTCCATTCTGGGATTCGCATCGATTGAAAACTCGGACATGTATTTGAAGCCGGATTTGTCCACGTTTGCCGTGTTGCCATGGTCTGGCGGCAAAGAAGCACGGATCATCTGCGATGTTTATACCGGCGATCAGAAGCCGTTTGCCGGGGATCCGCGCTCTGTACTCAAACGTGCTCTTGAAAAAGCGAAAACTCTTGGATTTGAAGGACTGAATGTCGGTCCGGAACCGGAGTTCTTCTTGTTCCCGTTGGACGAAAAAGGAGAACCGGTTTTCACGCCGCATGACGGCATCGGTTATTTTGATGCAGGCGCACGCGACAAAGGGCAGAAAGTACGTCAGGATATCACTCGTACCCTTCAAGCTCTCGGTTTTGAAGTAGAAGCCCTTCACCACGAGGTGGCTATCGGTCAACACGAAGTTGACTTTAAATTCGGAGATGCATTGCTGACAGCTGACCGCATCGCAACATTCAAATGGGTTGTAAAAGAGATTGCGGCTCAGCACGGATTTTACGCAAGCTTTATGCCGAAACCGATCGCTCGCATTAACGGTTCCGGTATGCATGTGCATCAATCCCTCTATACCACACAGGGCAATGCATTCTATGATGCGAATGATGAGCTCGGTCTCTCCGCCAATGCTCGTCATTACATTGCGGGTATCCTTGCTCATGCACAAGCGTTTGCTGCTGTAACCAACCCGACGATTAACTCTTATAAGCGTTTGGTGCCAGGTTATGAAGCGCCCTGCTACATCGCATGGTCTTGCTCCAACCGTTCGGCTTTGATCCGGATTCCGGCCGCTCGCAAAGCTGCAACCCGTATTGAAGTTCGTTGCCCGGATCCGATGGCAAATCCTTACTTGGCACTTGCTCTCATGCTCGTGTCTGGTTTGGACGGAATTGAGAAGAAACTCCCGCTTGTTCCTGAAGTGAAGGAAAACATTTATCACATGTCGGATAGTATTCGCGCGGAGTATGGCATTGAGGCACTCCCGGCCGATCTGAACGAAGCGCTGAACAACCTGGCACAGGATGAAGTGTTGAAGAACGCGCTTGGCACTCATCTCTATGAATCATATATGTCGCTCAAAAAAGCGGAATGGGATGAGTATCGCCTTGAAGTGCATCCTTGGGAACTCAAGCAGTACAATTAATTAAAAAACAATCGGAAAATTCCCTGACAGCGCACGTCAGGGAATTTTCGTTTTTATGAATGTAATGTACCGTTACATCGTTTGACACATTTCCCGTTATACGAATATAATAAGGATAAACTCTGTGCCACAAGGAGGGGGACAAGATGAGCGACGAACTTCGCCGCAACCTGGCCCTTTTTCCAATCGGGATTGTTCAAAAGTTGACTGAATTAACCCCAAGACAAATCCGCTACTACGAGCAGCATCAATTGATTCAACCTGCAAGGACGGCAGGAAATCAACGGTTGTTTTCCTTTAATGATGTAGAACGGTTGCTTGAGATTAAAAAATTGATTGATCAAGGGCTCAATATGGCCGGAATCAAAAAAATGATGGGAGATCAAGCGGTCCCGACAGAGTTGCCTGTAACAGAAAAAGCTCAGGAAGAAGCCCAAAAGGTTAAAGACCTCACTGACCAAGAACTCCATGATTTGTTGAAAAAAGAGCTGATCCTGCGAGGCCGCCCGGGAATGCCCGGCTCCTTGATACAAGGGGAACTGTCAAGGTTCTTTCATTAAGAAGTAAATTATTCTCATCTTTTTGCGGCATAATAAATGCCGCCTATACATAATAAAGGGGGAAACCGAATTGAAAAACCATTTTACCAAAGATGACATCTTGCGCATGGTCAAGGAAGAGAATGTTCGTTACATCCGGTTGCAGTTCACCGATCTGCTCGGGGTTATCAAGAACGTGGAAGTTCCCGTATCCCAATTGGACAAGGCTCTTGACAACAAGTTGATGTTCGACGGTTCTTCGATTGAAGGGTTTGTTCGGATTGAAGAGTCCGACATGTACCTCTACCCGGATCTCGATACCTGGTTGATCTTCCCTTGGGAAACAGAACACGGTAAAGTGGCCCGCTTGATCTGTGATATTTACATGCCGGATGGCACTCCGTTTGAAGGGGATCCGCGGGGAATTCTCAAGAAAGTGCTGGCAGAGGCAAACGCGATGGGCTTTACTGCGATGAACGTAGGTCCGGAGCCCGAGTTCTTCCTCTTAAAGCTTGACGAGCATGGCAATCCTACCATGGAAGTGAATGACAAAGGCGGATACTTTGACCTGGCACCGCTTGATTTGGGTGAAAACTGCCGCCGCGAAATCGTTCTGACTTTGGAGTCCATGGGCTTTGAAATCGAAGCTTCTCACCATGAAGTCGCTATTGGACAGCATGAAATTGACTTCAAATATTCGGATGCGGTAACTGCAGCCGACAATATCATGACTTTTAAGCTGGTTGTGAAGACCATCGCCCGCAAATACGGATTGCATGCCACATTTATGCCGAAGCCGATTTTTGGCATTAACGGTTCCGGTATGCACTGCCACCAGTCCCTCTTCAAGGGCAAAGAGAATGCATTCTACGATGAAAATGATGAACTCGGTCTTTCCAAGACCGCGAAGCATTATCTGGCGGGAATCCTGGCACATGCCAGAGGCTTTGCGGCTATTACCAACCCGACTGTCAACTCTTACAAGCGTCTGGTTCCCGGTTACGAGGCTCCTTGCTACGTTGCATGGTCTGCGAAGAACCGTTCGCCGTTGGTTCGTATCCCGGCGTCCCGCGGACTGTCGACCCGTATCGAAGTTCGTAACCCTGATCCTGCTTGCAATCCCTACTTGGCACTGGCTGTCATGCTGAAAGCCGGTCTTGATGGCATCAAGAACGAACTTCCGTTGCAGGATGCAGTGAACCGCAACATCTATGTGATGAATGAGGCAGAACGTGAGAAAGCTGGAATTCATTCGCTGCCTGCGTCGCTCAAAGAAGCGGTGGAAGAACTTCTGGCTGATGATGTTATGCGTTCCGCCCTGGGTGAACACGCTTTGACCCATTTCGTGGAAGCCAAACTGATTGAATGGGATATGTTCCGCACAGCAGTGCACGAATGGGAACGTGACCAATACCTGACCACCTACTAATTTATGTAATACAGCGACCCCCCGCCTCAACGAGGTGGGGGGTCGTACTGTGTTGGGCTCTATGAGATGTACCGGAATACGCCAATCACTTTTCCCAGGATCATAACGTTCTTGTAGCGGAGAGGCTCCATTGCCGAATTCTCCGGCTGCAGACGAACGTGATCCGCTTCTTTGTAGAACCGTTTGACCGTCGCTTCATCATCTTCCGTCATTGCCACCACAATTTCGCCATTTCTGGCTGTCTGTTGCTTGCGGACAATCACCAGGTCACCGTCGTGAATCCCCGCTTCAATCATGGAATCCCCTTCCACTGTCAGAAGGAATACCTCCGTATCGCCTACCAGACTCATGGGCAAAGGAAAATAGTCTTCGACATTCTCAACTGCGGTGATGGGACTGCCCGCCGTAACTTTCCCAATAATCGGAGCCATTACTGTTGACGCATTATGTGCGACAACGGGAGTGTCCATATCAAGAATCTCTATTGCTCGGGGCTTCACCGGATCCCGTCGGATAAGACCTTTCTGTTCCAGTCTTGCCAGATGACCGTGTACGGTGGAGCTTGACGCAAGTCCAACCGCATCACCAATCTCCCGGACTGACGGGGGATACCCTTTCTTCCGGACTTCGTCTTTGATGTAGTCCAGAATCTGTTGTTGGCGTTTGGACAACTTCATAATTGAAACTCTCTCCTAACTGTACTAGAAATAGAAACGGTTCATAGACTTTACTAAATGGATTATAACATGATGTGGAAAATAACACAAACATTAGTTCGATTTTTATCTTGACACGAACAAGGGTTCGGGATAATATTAATACAAATAGAACTAACGTTCGATCAAGGGAGCGATTCCATGAAGACAATACATTTCAAAAGGATCAAGCAGAAAGTAAAGGGGGTGGCGATTCTTGGTTCGGCAGTTTTCTTTCTGGTGTTGTCCACGAGCTTCTTGGGGGGAAATGAAGTGTATGGAAGCCACGAAACGGCAGTTGTTGTAGTTCAGCCGGGGGACACTCTGTGGTCGATCGCCAAGACCCACTATCCAGGAAAGGATGTCCACGAGGCCATTCATCACATAAAGAAATCCAACGGACTTTCATCAGCCAAATTACAGATTGGAACGGAGTTGCGACTCTCCGCATTCTGACCCCGCCTAAGATAAGAGAAGGAGGCGTGAATTCAAACTCACGCCTCCTGTCTACTTCCAAACTTGGACTGCAAACAAAGTGATCTGGATCAGCACCAAGACAAATTTGACCATGATACCCAACAGAAAACCGATTAAGGAAGCGACAGCCACTCTCGCTATTTGACCGGCTTGCCGCATCTGGATCAACTCTCCGATAATGGCTCCCAGGACAGGGCCCGCAAGAATTCCGATAGGACCCAGCAAGAGAGGTCCTATGATCAACCCAAGAGTCGTTCCCCATATCGCCTGTTTGGACCCTCCGACACGTTTGATACCCAATACGCTGGCCACCCAATCGGTCAGAAAATTTAAAGCGATCAGCACAGCTTGCACAATCCAAAACCAAAGCGGGAAGGCGGCCCAACCTTCCATTGCACCGTAGACCAGTATCCCAGCCAACACAAACAGGGTGCCAGGCAAGATCGGATACAGCGTAAACAAGACCCCTGCCACAAACAGGAAGATTGCAAGTGTTAAAACCACCATTTGTACCTCCATTTTTTCTATATATACAGACGGGATTGTCTGTATAATGAATGTATCATACATCGGTAATGCTAGCAGGCCTGAACTGGCAGGGGGTCAGTCATCAGTGAGAATGATTCGGGTGCTATTGTTGCTATTGGCTGTGGTCTTTCTTTCATCTTCTTTCTATGTATCGCGGCAGGTTTTCTCGTATTTCCAACCAGTATCGGCTGACGGGACATTTGTTCTTCTGAGACTGGAAGACGTGGGACCTGGCGGATCCTATGGAACCTTGGAGGGGTTGGGAAAGCTGCGGGCCGTCCTTGAATATCTGCAACAAGAAAACGTTCCTTACCATGTTACTGTTGTGTCGAGGTGGATCAGTATTTCCGAGCAGGGTGAATGGGTGGAGGCAGGTATTGATACCCCAACTCCTCTGACAGAATCCTTTGTTCAGCTTCTGCGCCGGGTTCAGTCCAACGGAGCCATACTGGGAATGCACGGTTATACCCATCAATATGGGCATGTCCCGAGGGCGGACAATCATCACAAATCGGGATTTGCAAACGAATTCAATGTGCCAGGGGAACCCTTTTCCGAAACTCCGGAATATGCACAAGAGAGGATCGAAAAAAGCCTTCAGGCTTTCAAACAAAATGGTTTGAAACCGGCCTTCTGGGAATCCCCTCATTATAATTCTAGTGTTTTCCAGCAACAGGTGTTTCGTTCTTATATGGGAATTATTTATGAACCGCATAAACGCCATTTGCGATCTTTGCGGGATATTGTCTATGTGGAAGAGGAGAACGAGTGGAAAGCAGCCAGCAGTGGAGCCGTTTATATTCCGGCACCACTTCGGTATATAGACACACCGGAGCTCGTAGATCAGATTCTGACGAAGCTAAACGGATATGATGGTCTTGCAAGCTTGTATTACCATCCTTATTTGGAATTTCCTTACCTGGAACCGGTTGTCAATGACGGACAGGCGGTTTCGGAGGACGGTTTACCCGTTTTTCGATACAAATCCGATACGAAGTCTCCACTGCATAAACTGGTTGAAGGTGTGAGGAGTTTAAAGCACTATCGGTTCGGAACGATTCACGACGTGGTTCCTTTCTCACCTGCACACCGAATCCATATGTCCCCCAATACGGGGAAAAAAGATTTGTTGTCAGGTGATGTAAACGGGGACTGCTTGGACGATTGGATCTCAGTAGATCAAAACAGTCAGACTGTCAGCGTAACATTATCGAATCTTGACTGGCCGCGAAATCACAAGACCTTAGCACCGGAAATTTGGCTGCAGCATGGATTCTTGAAGAACACTGGCACAACGCTCGCAATTGATGTGGACCAGGATAAACGAGCGGATATTTTGCAAATAGGAATTGATGGGGTTCAAATCTTTCGATCAGAGGGAGACCGTTTTCAAAGCAATCCACAAACGGTCATATTTCCGGATGCAGTGAGGGATATGCTCAGCGGCAAACACCCCAATTCGGTCTTCTGGAGAGTCGGCAAACAGAAATCGGGAAAGCCTGTTTTACTCCTATGGGATCAGGAGAATCACAAAGGTCTGACCTTTGAATTGGAGAAGAATCATTTGATCGAAAAAGCAACATTCCCGATTCCGCCAATTCCTCCTGATGAGCAAAACCAGGTGTTTCTTGGTGACGTTACGGGGGATGGCCTAACAGATATAATCATCCATAATGACACCAGCAACCAGACATGGGTCATGCAAGGAGAAAATGACAGCTACGGAAAAGCGGAAGTCTGGTACGAGACCCAACACGGCAACCTGGTGGCAATAGCCGATTTTAACGGCGATGGATTAAGCGACTTGTTGTTTCATGATCAAGCCAAAGCATTATGGCAAACCGTGCATTCCACGGGTTCTCAATTTGCAAAGATGCCAGCGTCATTTGGCCCATGGGGCCGCGTGGAGGCCGGGATTCCGATGGTAGGGGATTGGGACGGGAACGGCAAAGCAGATATTGGCATGTACCACCCCTTCAAGGGAATTCTGGATGTATCCTTGTCTTTTCAGGATTGAAAGATTGGGCGTTTTCCGTTAGATTCCAGATAGAGGTGAGAAAATATGTCAACAGAAGAACATCGTAAAGAAGCGCCAAAGACAGTATCCTGCATGGTCATCACAGTTAGTGACACACGTACCGAAGAAACTGACAAAAGCGGGCAACTGATGATCCAACTGCTGAAAGAGAACGGCTACCAAGTTGTCGATTACCGAATAGTAAAGGATGATTATGAATCCATTCGCAACCTGATCGCGGAAGGAGCGGCCAACCCGGAAGTTGAAGCAATCCTTCTTAACGGGGGTACTGGAATTACTGACCGTGACACCACTTATGAAGCGGTCGATTCGATGTTGGAGAAGAAAATGCCAGGGTTTGGCGAGATTTTCCGTTATCTTAGTTTTACGGAAGATATCGGACCGGCAGCCATACTCAGCCGGGCAATTGCCGGGGTGTGCAAAGGAACAGCCGTCTTTTCGACCCCTGGTTCCACGGGAGCGGTCAAGCTGGCCATGACTCGCATCATTGTCCCGGAGCTTGCCCATGTCATGCGGGAAATCTACAAAGACAAGATAAAATGACCTACGAGCAAAAAGTTCTCACCGAACTGGCCCAGTGGGAAGCCGAAATGACGGAGGAACCCTGGCTGTTGGAAAAGCTGTCTAGGAAGGTACAGCGGCGGGTAGACAAATGGATTCCCGAGAAAATCCACCAAACTTTCGCAAAAGCGATGGAAACCGCAGTGAAAAGTGTTATGGCTGGAATTGAGATGCTTCCGTTCTCGGAAAGCAAGCTTCGGCAGTATCAGAATCTTTCTCTTGTGGAAAAGGATTTTTACTTTAAAGATTTGTTGTCCCGGTACAAAAAAATTGCGGCGGCAGAGGGGATCGGTACCGGTGCTGGCGGTATCCTTCTGGCGGCCGTAGACTACCCGGCCTTGTTGACGATTAAACTGAAGTTTCTTTCGGAAACGGCACAGATTTATGGGTACGATATTCGGGTATTTGCCGAGAGGTTGTTTTTGCTGAAAGTTTTTCAACTGGCTTTTTCAGGTGACCTCAGCAGACAACGAGTGTTTCAGCAGATTCGGGACTGGGACGGGGAGAAGCAGCTTTTCCTTGCAGACATTGGCGTGGAAGGTGCGGTTAGCTGGAGAGAATTCTATACGGAGTACAGAGAAAGCATCGAATTCAAAAAGTTGCTTTCCTTTATTCCTTTGGTAGGAGCCGCTGTCAACGGTTGGGCCAACTTCTCCCTGCTTGATGAGCTCGGAATTACTGCGAGCAACTCCTATCGAATGAGAATCCTAAAGCAAAAGACCGGTTAGGAAACCGGTCTTTTGTTTTCCTCGATCTAGGATGCGTTTGTAGATTCAGCTTGCGAGGACATCCCTTTGGATTCTTCTTCCTGCAGGGCCCTTTTAAGAACTTTACCGACCATCGTTTTGGGCAGTTCTTTGCGGAACTCGTACAAGCGGGGAACTTTGTAAGCGGACAGCCTCTCCCGGCAGAAAGAATTCAACTCCGATTCGGAAACGCTGTGCCCTTCCTTCAGAACGATAAAAGCCTTCACCGTTTCACCACGGTAAGGATCAGGTACACCGATAACGGCCGCCTCGAGAATGGCAGGATGTTCGAACAACACTTCTTCCACTTCGCGCGGATAGATGTTAAACCCGCCTGCGATAATCATATTCTTCTTGCGGTCAACGATGTAGAAGTAGCCTTCCTCATCGACAGTGGCGATGTCGCCGGTCAATAACCAGCCGTCTTTTAACACTTCGGCCGTTTCGGAAGGACGGTTCCAATATCCCTTCATCACCTGGGGACCTTTTACAATCAATTCTCCCGGTTTTCCCCGTTCAACTTCTTGTAATGTTTCAGGATCTACAATTTTGCAAATTGTATCCGGCCAAGGCAAACCGATGGAACCGTTTTTGCGGCCTCCCCAAATCGGGTTGCAATGGGTAACGGGTGAAGCTTCTGTTAAACCATACCCTTCAACCAGTCTGCCGCCAGTTATCTCTTCAAATCGCTCCTGAACCTCGACAGGGAGGGGGGCGGACCCGCTGATGCAAGCTTCAATGGAAGACAGGTCGTATTTCTTGAGGTCCGGGTGATTGAGCAATGCAATGTACATGGTCGGTGCACCCGGGAACATGGTCGGTCGTTCTTTTTCAATGGTTTGCAGCACATCAGCAGGTTGGAATCTCGGGAGCAGAATCATCTTGGCTCCCAACATAATGGCCAGGTTCATGCCTACCGTCATGCCGTAAACATGGAAGAAAGGAAGCACACTTAGCATGGTTTCCTTTCCGGGTTGGCACTTCCAACACCACTTCATTGCCTGGTACGTGTTTGAAACAAGATTTTCGTGCGTCAGCATAACTCCTTTTGACAATCCGGTTGTTCCGCCCGTGTACTGAAGGAGGGCGAGATCTTCCGAGAAATCGATGTCCTCTTTAACAGGGGTCGCAGAAGAACTTTTAATCAGGTTTTTAAATGGCAGGACGTTGCTGCTATAGGAAACTTCCACATATTGTCCTTCTTTTCGGGCCTTGAGAGGGTACAACAGATTCTTCGGAAAGGGCAAGTAATCTTTGATGCTGGTTACGATTATTTTCTCTACCGGCGTTCCTTTGATAGCGTTGATCACTTTCGGGTAGATCAAATCCAGGCACACAAGGATTTGAGGACCGGAGTCAGCTGCTTGATGATGAATCTCTCTTTCCATATACATGGGATTAAACTGCACCACAACTGCACCTATCAGCAAAGCTCCGTAGTAGGCAATTATACTCTGCGGAGAATTGGGCAGGATAATTCCTATACGGTCTCCTTTCTTAACGCCCAAGGACTTTAAAGCATTGCCGAAACGGTAAGATTGTTCAAGAAGTTGTCTGTATGAAAGCGTTTTCCCAAGAAACGAGACAGCTGTTTGATTTGGGTATAAAGAAGCGGATTGCTCTAAAAAATGGCCAAGCGATTGTTTGGGATAATCAAGAGATAAAGGAACTTCGCCGGGATAGTGGTTTGCCCATGGTGTACCTGTCATTTGAATCCCTTCTTTCAAAATGTCTAATCTATTAATGTAAATCGTAGCATAGCCCGACTGGTCGGTCAAATATTTATTTAATTCGGGAAACGCTCCCGCCTGAACCTTCGAAATATTGGAATATAAGTAAATTTAGCCTGTACTGGCAGGATTTTCGTTGGTTTGACCGAATATATTACATACTTCTCTTTGAAAGGGTGTTAATGGTTGAACAAGAATGATTTGATTACCGCAGTGGCAGAGAAAGCATCTTTGAAGAAAGTGGAGGCTGAGAAAGCGGTCAATGCGATCCTTGAATCCATTGGGGAAGCATTGAAAAGCGGAGAAAAAGTTCAATTGATCGGTTTCGGAACTTTCGAGACCCGTGAGCGCGCAGAGCGTACCGGTCGCAATCCGCAAACCGGCAAGGAGATCAAGATTCCGGCTTCCAAAGTTCCCGCATTCAAACCGGGCAATGGCTTGAAGGATCTTGTAAAATAATTGGATTTCATAGAACTACATACATACGCATTCCTTATGGGGTGCGTATTTCATTTTTTCCGGGAAGCGGATAGGATCTTTGTCTTGAGAGAAAATGAAAAAAACCATTCTTAAGGAATGAACGGGATGCTGCTGTTTGATACTGAAAGCAATGAAATCCGTAACATCGAACCAAACGGGCCAATCGGTGACAAGGAAGTGGCCTGGATCCATTTTGAAGGCCATCAGGTAGAGCAGACTTATGAGTTTATAAAGAACTATCTCCGTCCCCACAAACTTGCATTTATAAATCTGTTCAGGAACAATTACCAACCCAAGTTTCACCAGTATAAAGACCATGCCTTTATGACCCTCTTCGGGATCACCGGATTGTTTGATCTTAAGGAAATCAACATTCTCATCGGGGAAAATTTCGTTCTGACATCTGTTCAAGAGCCGATGCCATTATTCAAGGACATAAAGGAAGGTTTTCTGGGCAAACCGCAGAACATGGCCCACTCCGGCCATGTCTTGTATCATATATTGGATGAACTGGCTGAGAATCACCTCCACCAGGCAGATAAGATTTCTGGGGAGATCCAGTCGATTGCCAAGCAAGTGTTCGACAACCCTTTTTCAAACGATATTGGTCACAAAATCTTTGAGTGGAGGAGCCGACTTCATATCGTTCGCAAGTGTGTCGAGGAAGAAGTGGAACTCGTTCGTCAGATAAGCCGTTCAGATCTGCCCTTCATTAATGAGGAGTCAGGCTTTTACTTTCAAGATCTGGAAGACGATTTTACAAGGGTATTGAATGCGTTTGAGGCGTTTCAGGACCAAATGCTTGGAATCATTGATTTGCAAACTTCGCTTAAAGCGGATCATATGAACTCAATCATGAAGACTTTGACCATGGTGAGTGTCATATTTATTCCGATTACGTTCCTAGCCGGAATTTATGGCATGAACTTCGAAGAGATGCCGGAACTGAAGTGGAAGTATGGGTATCCAGCCCTATGGCTTGTGTTGTTGACAATTGCTTCCGTGACCATCGGATACTTTAGAAAAAGACGATGGTGGTGAACATAATATTATTATGGTTAATGTGGTGGCGTGATGGTTGCCAAATACAGAATCCGTGAATGTCTGCAGCATTGTGAAGGGATCTACAATGATATTCAAACTGCAATGGATCAGGTGCACGACCACATGGCAAAACAACGGTTGGAAAGTGCCATGACCGATATGGAAGTCTGTATCAATGATTGCCGTAGCGCATTGGACAACGTGTAAGAGATAGCACAAATGGAGGTGCAAATTGGTACGATCCTAAAAAGCACGAGCTGTTTTAACGTAACCGTATTTTGGCAATAATGATATGAAAAGTACGACAAGGTGATCGCTATGGGCGACAGGAAGAAAATCTTGAAACAACTGCCAAGCAAGAATCCACAAAACCAAACCCTGCTCTCCGGAGATTTGAATGAAAATCTAAAACGGCTCCAAGACATTTATGCGGATTGTTCCGACGTCATTTTTCATGACTTTTTGATCGGCGATCAAACAAAAGCCGTGCTTATTTACATCGATGGCCTTACCAATGTCGAAGAGGTCGACCAGCATGTTCTGGCGCCGCTTCTGCAGGATTTCGCCTTGGAACACACCCTTCCGAACATTCGTAAAAAAATTGCCGTATCGTCCATAAAACCTGTTCAAACCTTCACGGATGTCATTGAAGAAATATCCAACGGGAATCCCGTCCTGCTTATGAATCGGGAAAATCAAGGATTGTCGATCGGGTTGTCGAAGTGGGAAAAACGCAGTATTGAGGAACCAATGGCCGAATCTGTTTTACGAGGTCCAAGGGAAGGATTCATCGAAACGCTGCGAACCAACACTTCTTTGCTGCGGCGGAAATTAAGAAGTCCGAACCTGAAAATCAAATCCATAAACATCGGGACCTATTCCAGAACTCAGATCGCCATAGCCTACATCGAGGGAATTGCGGATCCCGCTTTAGTGGAAGAAATGACAAATCGGTTACAGCGGATTGAGATCGACGGTGTCTTGGAAAGCGCCTACATCGAGGAATTGATTGAAGACAATCCATATTCCCCTTTCCCTCAACTTCTGTCGACGGAACGTCCGGATGTTGCAAGCGCATATTTGCTGGAAGGGCATGTCGTGGTGGTAGTCGACGGAACCCCCAGTGTGCTGATAGCTCCGGTGACGTTTTTTTCTTTGATGCAATCACCGGCAGATTACTACGAACGATACTTCGTCGGCACCGCAATCCGTTGGCTGCGTTACCTGTTTTTTTCCGTTTCTTTGCTGGGGCCGTCACTTTATGTCGCCGTGGTTACGTTTCATCAGGAAATGATTCCGGGCCCCCTTTTGCAAACAATGGCGAAGTCACGAGAACTGATTCCATTTCCTGCGCTTGTGGAGGCCTTACTGATGGAAACCGTGTTTGAAGCGCTGCGCGAGGCCGGAGCCAGACTTCCCAAGCAAATAGGGTCAGCCGTAAGTATTGTTGGAGCGCTTGTGATTGGGCAAGCGGCGATTGCAGCCGGTATCGTATCCGCGCCGATGGTCATGGTGGTGGCCATTACGGGAATCGCTTCGTTTATGGCTCCCCGGTTCACCGTTGGAATTGCCATAAGGCTCCTTCGATTTCCAATGATGTTCCTTGCGGGCTTCCTGGGGTTTCTTGGGTTGATATTGGGTGTGATTGTGATTTTGAATCATCTTCTCGCTCTTCGTTCTTTTGGGGTCCCCTACATGTCGCCATTGGCCCCTATGAAAGGGCGCGACATGAAAGACGTGCTTTTCCGGGCGCCAAGATGGGCATTGAACATGCGTCCTCATTTGTCCGGAGAATGGAACCGATATCGGCAGGCCCCCGGGCAACAACCAGGTCCAACAAAAAGGGATGAAGATGGATAATTAAAAGGGGAATTTCATGGAACCGACAAAACGAAAAACCGTTCTTGTCCTTTTTTTCCTTTCGATCCAGGCACTGCTGCTCTCCGGTTGCTGGGACCGAACAGAAATCAACGATCTGTCTATCATTACAGCGATTGGTTTGGATGCAACGGACGATCATAAACTTGAACTATCCGTAAACATATTTGTTAACAATCCGTCAGGCGGTCAACGGATGGGAGAAATGTCCTCCGCCGATGGCGGGGAGGGCGGACAATCTGTCGTTCGGTCTGCGGCAGGGGTCACCATGGCGGATGCGACATCCAAATTGCAGAAGTTGATACCTCGCAAAGTGTTTTGGGGGCAAGCCGAGGTGATCGTTTTTGGAGAACGGTTGGCCAAACAGGGCTTAGCCGAACCGATGGAATATTTGACACGGCACCCCACCCCGAGGGAACACGCCTACGTATTCGTCAGCAAAGGATTGGCGAAAGATGTGCTTCTACTTCAGCCCCCTATTGAACGAACTGTCGCAGATGTGCTGCGGGAGATGGCCAAGTCCCAAACCGGGCTGAATATCACGATGAAAGAGTTGGCGCAAATGATGGCCGGTAAAGCCAATGCGGCCGTTATCCCTTGGGTGGAAATCAAGCCAAAACAAGAACGTCAAGAATCGTTTCCGTTTATTACCGGAACGGCGATTGTAAAGAACGGTAAATTGGTCGGTCGCATGAACGATCACACAACCAGAGGGATCATGTGGTTGAGAAACGAAATAAAAAGTGCCACCGTGACCGTTTCCCCAAAAGACGATAAAGGATATGTTTCCCTCTATATGCTAAGAAGTAATACGAAATTGGTTCCACATATTGAAGGCGACAACTGGAGCATCACCGTCAAAATTGAAACCCAGGACGATATCGTTGAAAATACAACGAACTTGAATCTCATGGAACCGGAGCATATCCAGGAGTTGGAGAATGAACTGCGAACCGATATTGAAAATCGTGTGAAGGCGGCCCTGACGGAAGCACAGAAAAAAATGAACGCCGACATTTTCAATTTTGCCGATGCTTTTTACCGCAAATATCCAAAAGAGTGGAAGCAAGTAAAAGATCGCTGGCATGAGATCTACCCGAAAGTGGAAGTCAAGCTGGAGACGAATCCCAAAGTTATCAGACCGGGAATGACAGGGAAAAGCCTTTTTAAGCCGGAACAGAGGTGATCCAGGAAGGAAAGAAATAAACCGCCGATAGGAGTGCATAAGAAGGATGATCGAAAAAGGGAAAATTTCTGCTTTGCAATCGGCAATGATGATGTATTTGGCAATCACCCCTACAGCGATTCTCACCACACCGTCGATAACGTACGAATATGCGAAACAAGATCTATGGATTTCGCCGATTTGGGCCTTGAGCGGATTGATTACCGTATATATCGCTTTTCGACTCCATGACATGTATCCGGGTCAGAATATCGTCCAGGCAAGCGAACGAATCGTGGGCCGGTTCCCCGGAAAAATGATCGGGTTCATCATGCTCTTCCTCTATCTGCATCTCAACGGAATTGTCATTCGAGAATACGGAGAATTCTTGGTCGGGTCCTTTCTGCAACGGACCCCGCTCATCGTGGTGACAAGCAGCATGGTGCTGGTGTGTGCATTAGCCGTACGCGGAGGCGTGGAAATCGTGGGGAGATTTGCCCAACTTTTCCTGCCCGCTTTTGGGGCTCTATTCCTGTTAATCATTATACCGATCATTCCTGAACTGCGTCCGTCGAATATGCTTCCAATAATGGAAGGAGGGGTTATGCCTTCTATCTCGGGTGCGGGCATTCTGCAAACCTGGTATAGCGAATTTATCACCGTATCATTTCTTCTCCCCTTTGTAACCGAT
>NZ_BDUF01000109.1:50363-95618 GCF_002335525.1 Effusibacillus lacus | reverse complement strand
CGCGAAAAAGCGGCGAAAAGTATCTTGATTTCCTTATTCGCGGTGATCTTGACGCTGGTGATTTCGAATCTGGCAACACTGCTGCTCTTGGGAGAGATGACCGGCAATTATACCTATCCCTTCTTGATTGTTGCGAGGTACATCAGTCTGGCCGAATTTTTTAGCCGTTTGGAATCGCTGTATATGGCTATTTGGGTGTTAGGTGCATTTGTGAAAATCTGCGTATTTTTTTACGTGTCCGTTCTTGGAACCGCCCAATGGATGGCCTTGTCCGATTATCGGCCGATCGTGTTTCCGCTTGGCTTTCTTTTAACTTTGTTTAGTGTTTGGGTCGCACCCAATCTGCAGGAATTAACGCATGCGATAGCTACGTCCGTGACATTTTCTTTCATGATTGTGTTTGTAGCCATTCCTGTGCTTCTGTTCTGTATTGCCTGGGGGAAAAAACGACTCAGCAGGATCATGGCAACAAGGTAAATCCCGCTCTTATCACCAACAATTTTCTCGGGGGAGACAAGAATAGGGAGTTTTACATAAACATATCCACGGGATGAAAAAACGGGGGTGAATCGCCGGTCACGAGGACGTCGGGGTGGACTAGTACAGCAGAAACAAGGATCGGAAAATCCTTAGGGTCTCGTATCTACCGAACCGGGTATGATGAAGGATTCTGTGGAGCAGATGAATTACGAAATCAGCGCCTTGCAAGTGCTGCGGGAGACAAACTACGCTGCAAAGAAAAATGGGTTGCGTGTGGGAACCGGTTAGCGTTTATTTCGAAGTTATAGCAAGCTATGAATGAAGGACTGGAATAAGACATCTGTGGTTCGATCTAATGACGCCGGAAGAATTCTGATTTCTGTGTATTTTTTTGAGTCCGATAATATATATTATGTTAACTTAAATAGAAATCTAAACATACAGCAAATGCTGTTCGGCAATCTGTTGAACGTCTGTGTGTTCTGGTGCGGGAGTTTACACATAAATTTTATTTACCCTAAAGGGCAGCCCCAATGTAATCAACACTCGGCTGCCCTTTCCGTCGTAGAATCTATCAACATGTTTTGCACCACAACCAGAACTTACACTCTTACTTCCCCTAGCCATGCAAACTTCCCTTCAACCGGGGGCGAGGACGATGGGGACCGACCGGGATTTGGATCAGGCTGGTTTTTCCTTGCGGCGCCATCCTGTAGATCTCATCACACAGGTTTGCATCAAATCCGAGGAGCGGGTGTCCTCCCATCCCGATGGCGGACGCCGCCAGCAGTAAACGTTGCACGAGCATACCCGCTTCCATCTGTTGGATGCGATACCCTCTGTACCCCAGTGCCGTTTTGAGGTGATCCCGTTCCCCCGCCACATGCAGGCAGATCGGTACCTGGAACAGATTTACATTATCCAGAAACATTCCCTCTTGCAGTCGGGGCCGAAGATCTCCGATACGTACCCGCCTCAACGCATGAGCAGCGCTGTCATAGCAGTAAGCGCCATCCGGGATGCCTTCGACGCTGTACAAACAGCAATACAGTGAGATACGGGGCTCGGACCCCTCATGCGCTCCATCCAAGTCATTTCGATACGAGAAGGAAGCCGTCGTCTCTTGCAACAGAATGGCCAGTTGCTCTTGGCTTACCTTGGCCCAAACGAAATCCATCCCCGGTGAATACCGCTTTCGGCAAACAGATGCCAGATCATACGCCAACCGCTTCACCTGGGGCAGAGTTATCGCCTCGCCCTCACAGCTTACGTTCTTCTTCCCCCCGAACTGCCGAAACGATCGCAGTGATTCCAGCAGGGACGCTTCATTCATCTTGATCAGCATCGGATACTCCATGACCCTCCGCGACCGGACGTAGTGATCATGATGAACCGCTGTCAACTCCCGGCATAATTCGGTGGCAGAGACAATCCCTTCTCCGTCATTCCCGTTCCCAAACCAAGTGATTGCAGGCTCCACCGACAAGGGAATAACCGCATACACGCTCTCCTCCTGTTCGGATAGCCCGAGCAGATTGTTGACGGCCCGATCTAGAAACTGGAAGTACACCCCTGATGCGAAGCCAAACCGTTTCGCCACTTCAATCAACTGCCCGATCAGCACGCCTGCATCCAGACCTTGCAGGCGGTAGGCAAAGTTATTGTATTTAAAGAAATTTTTCCAAAACATAGTCGACACAAAAACAGTGCCAAAACAAGCCGACACGTCACAGCGGTTGCCAAGAGCCCGGGCAAGATAGGAATCGTAATTTCCTTCGCGCAGCAACACCAAGCGGTGGTGTGCCACATCATAATGGTACACGCCGGCAGGCAAATCCTCCATCTTCAGATACACGTATAATTCGTTTGGATACAACGCCCCGCCGGAGGGAATAAACCTCCGGTACGATTGCATTGGACCCGTCGCTGGTTCTGTGAAATCCAGGTCAAAGACTGACTGGCAGATTTGAGTGAGCCCGAAAACGTACCAGAGTAAATGTCCAATTCCGTGTAGGTCGGGCTTCGTGGACGCTTCCCGTGCTTCGAGCGTCAGCGGTACTTCCGGAGATAACGGAACCACTGGCAAGCCACGGTAGAGCTTATACGCAAGCGGTGCGTCTTCCCAATCCACATCCCAGTCCGGCGGTCTGACCTTGTCAGTGTCAAAATGCAGATTGTGTAGAAACGCTTCCAGATTCATCCTTCTTCCTCCCGGTTACGGCTTATGGAAACGGATGCGGATGCGGATTGAGCTGCTCAATCGTCAACGGTTGCTTCGTATACCCGAGTTCCATTGGTACCCTCAACACCCTCTCCAGCCCTGTCAAGCGGGTAAGGTGATGTCCAAACGTCATCGGCAGCATCCCCGGAATCAGCACTTTTACGCAGTACAGTCCGTTTCGTCTGATTTCCGGCGTCGTCTGGTCCACCACGATCACATCGAGGTTCAATCGGCGGAAAGCCTGGAGAATGTCCTTCAAATCATCGGTCAGGTCCGAATGCCTCACCTTCCGCTTGAATTCCTCTTCAAACGTTCGCAACGGACGATTTTCATCCAGCAAAAAATGCAGACGCTCTTCCGCTTCCGGCAAACTGTACAGCATGGAATGGTCCTCCATCTTCTGCACCAGGGACGGATCGTGCAACATTCGCATATACTCCTCCCGGTTCGCCTCAAATTTATCGTCGAGCGTCAGCAGCATGGAGGCCACTTCGTGTATCGAGCTTTTTACCGCCCGAATCGGGTCCGGATGAGCTCCGGCCGCACAGACGAGATTCACTCCCTTTTGTTTCCTGTTTTTCGCCAATACCCAAACGCTTGGAATCCCGGTCTCCATCGTTGAGTTAAACAAATACAGATCATATCCCGCCACTGTTTGCAAACGGTCGATCATTAACCGCAATTCCTGGTCGTCAGCGGAATAGGGGTCAAGGCGCGGGAGAGGCAGTTGCGCGTACCAAGTCATCAGGAACGAATCACGTTCCACCACTTCCAAAATGCCGTAGAAAATGGCCTCCTCCAAACTTCCGCCTAACGCACATCCATTGGAAGTTTCATAGACAAATCCATGCCCGCATGCCGCGCTGTAATAGGCGAGCAACTCCGGTACCAGAATCGGACGCTCTTGCAAAAATGAATATCCCCATACCCAATCGATTGGGCGTTCAGGATCAAACGGTTTGAAAGGAAAATCGGGCCGTGCATACTGTTCCTTCGCGTGTACACCTACCTTGACGGGGTAAAGCGCTTGATCAGCCAGTTTGAGGTAGCTGTCGTGGATGACCGTCCGTTTGCCTCGAGGTGCCATACCGCAGTACCGCTCCAAGCCCTCCAAAATCGCAGTCAACTCACTATCTGCATATGAATGCGTCCGACCTGAAGCGGCCTCGTCCTCCGTAAACAACGGCAGATTTACAATCACATCGGCAAACGGCGACACGAGGTCATACATTTTCCCATTCAGAAAGCCGGTCCGGTAATCCAGATAGTCTTTGACCAGAACTTGCTTGAGGTCATCCATCGAACGGCAGCGGTAGCTGTCGGCACTGATTTTCGGACTTGGCTGCAGTGTAATTCGCGCCGCTTCCGGAGAATCATCAGGCAACTGGCTACACACAGGACACAGCGGGTCGGGCAGAAAGAAGTGTCGTGAGCTTTTCAGCGTTTTCAGGTTGATCAAAAACACCCGCCCTTCCAAGTGGGCCCGGCTGTCGTGCAACACCCTATGGGCCTCCGCCACAAGCAGGTGAGCCATGTGCAAAAGACCCGTGCGCGATGCCCACACGTCACGTGGCATTCCCTTTTGCTCCGCCAGCCTCTTTTGCAGTTCCCACATCTCCTTGCGGTCGCGTCCCGCCATGAGGCGCCTCATGTCTGCGCACCTGGAGCACCCCGGAGTACCCGGGCGGACCAGCGGCCCGATCACCCCCTCGCCAAATGAAACGAATCCGCGAAGCCAAGGGATGCCTTTTTGCTGAAACACCTCTTCCGCCTCGTGATGAACGGAGGGATGCCAGGCATCGTGCAACACCAGAGCGAAATCCGTCGATTCCGGTACTCCTGCCTTCAAATCGGTCTGACGAACGACCTCGTATTGGGCAGACAGTTCTGCGCACACAAAGTCCGCCAGCAGCCCTTCTCCGACAACTGCCACGACAGCACTCAACGTGATTCCTCCTCTCGCAACAGCACGCCAAACACTCCTGCCAGTTCCTCTTTCAAAAACGGTTCCAGCGCCAGATCGAAGACCAGGAGCCGCTTGCGGTTCTGTTTTAAAACCTGCAGGGCGGACTGCAAGACTTCCGAATGTGCCGCCTCTTTGCACGCGGGAATCACAAGGCTTTGCGGCACCTTTTCCTCCAGAAGCACGGACGTAACTTCCAGCGCTTGTGTCGCGAGGTTCGCCGCTTGGTTCTGTGCCTTTTGCAGCGCCTGTTGCAATGCCTTTCGCAATGCCATTGTCACATTCAAGCCTACGCTTCCATACCAGCGACCGCCTGTACCGACCCACACCACTGGGAATCCGGACACATCTTCTCCCAAGCCGATCGTCGGTTCTCCCTGCATCGTGGTCAATGCCTGCAGATAAAACCGGCAACGTTCATCTTCTACCTCTCTCAACTCCACCCGAAAGACAGGGGGCTTCTGATCCGCCTGTTGCTTGACCAGTTCCTCGGCCAAACACTTTTGCAACCCGCGGCAAACACCTTCCGCAACCGTTTTCCCCGCTCCGACACCGACAAATTCATGCGGTTCTACCTTATTACCTTCTGTTTCCTGATGTGAGGGAAGCGTCGAAACGAGCAGACCGGCCATTCGCGACACATACGCTTCAATCCCGACCAACCCCGCTTCCCGCCGCGCCTCCTCATGCGTCAGACCTGCACAGACAATGTCCGGCAACAGCTCAGCCGGTCCCTCCGACAGCGGGTCGGCTGCCTGAACACGGCACTGAGCCAACGGAAGCTGCTTCAAATCCCCCTCCTCCCAAACATGGAAAATCCCTGTTTCCGCCGATGTCAACCGGCTGAAGTAAGGAAGCAAACCGGTCGACTCACTATTGATCAAATTCAGTTCGAATCGTAGATCGACATCCTGAACCCATTCGGCTGCCGCATGTCCGGTCACCAGCGGATGGGGTATGAACGAGTGCCAGTTTCCTTCCAACGTCTCCAGAGCCAGCAGGAAGAATTTATTCTTCGGTTCTGATTCGGTAACTCCCGTAACCGTTTTTACCAATTCAGACACGATCACATTCGCCAACAACGCTCCCGCTGTGGAAGAAAAAGTGTGCAGCTGCGAGTCTTTGCATAGCGCGGATTTGTGTATGCGGCGCCAAGCCGAATCCCAACATCCCTCTGAGTCTGGATGCACCAGCGGTCCCGCCAGGCTCACCTGCTGCAGACAAATGGCGGGAAGCAACACCTTCTTCTCCGCCCTGCAAACCGCATGAAGATCCCGCAGTTCCTCGACATCGCCCTCCTGCGACACATACAAAATATAATCAAACGGCTGCACAGCCTCCCGCCAAGAAATCGCCCCCTGCACCTGCAGGGTGATTATTTCTTCTACCGCTACCTCGGGGTCCGTTTTCCGGGTATGTGCCGCCAGTTCCTCTAACCGCTGCCGATTGGTAGGCTCTGAGTCCGTGACCAGCATGTGGAATTTGGGTAATCCGGATTCAAACAACGCCGCAACCAACGAGACAAAAAATGGGCCGGAGCCGACCGCCAACACTTTGGTCTGACGATAAGACTGAAAACGGTAGGCACCCGAATCCCCGAAACTGTCCAAAAATTCAATTTGAGAAGCATACTTTTTGAGAACGTCATCCGGTAATTGATGCGGAAGGTCTTGGCTTACATCCCGAACAAAACCGTTTTGGTACAACAATTCTGCGATTTCATACACTCGTTCCCGGTGTTGGTCTGGCAGACCGTCTGTCAAATCCTCCAACGTGTGCTCTCCGTTGAACACCGGTATCAGTTTTTCAATCCACTGATCGATCGTCCTGCCTTCCATACGGAACGAGCCTAAGTTGTTCCGAAAATATACACCGCCGTTCGGATCAGGGAGAAAAAACGTGTCCCCTTTCACTTTCAGACGCATAGAAGGGTTCAAACTTGTCATTCCGCTCCTCCTCACTGTATGCTGTTCTCAATACTGCGCCATCATTTTCACAGTTATCTTATGTACTGCTATTTGTCCCACTTGCCTGATCATTTTTTGAGAAGAGCCCCTGCCGGCTCAACCGCCAGTCTATGCAGGGGCGACCTCTTCTCCTTAGGGAGCCATGGTTTCCCTTAGGAAACTATCCGGCACAACGAGCACATGGGCTACAACGAGCACAACGAGCACATGGGCTACAACGAGCACATGGAGTACAAGGGAAACAAGGAAAACAAAGTAAAAAGGGGAAACAGCGGGCACAACCACCACAACCAGCGCAACCACCGCAACCTAATTGTCGAGCCTGAACAATATCATAGTGGCCTTGATTGTCCCAAGGAGTCACCTCGCCCGCCCTGAACTCGTCGACATTCAACTTTTGGAGATCTTTTTTGAAATCATCCATTTTTACAACCTCCATTAAAAAGATTATTGGGTTGCTCCAGCACTGTAACCAGGAACTAACAAAAGGAACAGAACGAAGATAATCAGAAAACAACTGCCCACGGGTGAATCCGCCAAATACTCTGTCCGCGAATATCCCCCTCGACAAAAGATGCTTTATTTCTATGAAAGAAGCTCCGCCCCTGTCACGGCTCCAAATGCCTATTTTTATTGGGGCTTCGAGCAACCGTTATCCAGAAAGATCCTGAAGAAAATCATGGCGACACGTGAGAGGAGGCTGTGCAGGAGAAGTCGGATGAATTCGTAAACGCCTTGCAACTTGTACACGAATGGAGTAAATCGAATCGTACGAGGTAACATTTGGGCGAAAATACTAGATGGAGCATACCATCTAACTTGAAAACCAAGCGATTACGGCTACTTATTTTTGAGAACAATAATTCCCAGGGATGCATCCCATAAAATAAAGGGACGAACCAATAATGATCAGTCCATCCCTATAAGTCGCATTTCACCGTACCGGAATATATACTATCGGAACTATTCAGGTGACTACCCTACTTGATTTTGATCACGATTTTACCCTGTGCATGTCCGGATTCGCTTAACTCGTGGGCTTTGGCAACTTCGCTTAAAGAGAATACGCTCCCGACTATCGGTTTCATATCGCCAGTTTCAAATAAATTTGCCAACTTGGCGAGTTTTTCTCCATCCGGCTGCAGAAAAAAGTACTCCGGCCGAACTTTTTTCTGAAGGGCCACTTCCTGGTTAGGGGGTGAAACAATCGAGACAAGAATCCCGTTTTCTTTCAAAACCTCAAAGCTCTTAGTTTGCACTTCGCCACCAACGGTGTCAAACACTACATCAAAGTCGTGCAGGACCTTCGAAAAATCCTGCAGTCCGTAATCGATCACTTCATCTGCGCCCAGTTCTTTCACAAATTTGACATTTCTACCACTGACGGTAGTTGCCACATAGGCACCAAGACTTTTGGCCAGTTGAATCGCATAACCGCCTACTCCGCCGGCGCCTGCGTGAATCAAAACTTTATCCCCGGTCTTCAACTGACTGATTTCAACCAGCGCTTCCCAAGCTGTTAAGCCGGCAAGCGGAACCGAAGCGGCTTCTTCAAATGTCAGATTGCTGGGTTTTATCGCAAGCAGATTTTCTTCTACCACCGTATATTCAGCATACGTTCCGTTCCGAGAAATATCGGGACGGCTAAAAACTTCGTCACCCACTCTGAATTTTGTTACGTGACTTCCGACCTGTTTGATCACCCCGGCAAGATCCCATCCTAAAATCAGTGGAAATTCATATGTAATCCTGGCCTTCAGACGACCCTCCCTGACTTTCCAATCGACCGGATTAACGGATGCTGAATGTACCTCGACCAGCACGTCACGCTCTCTAATCTCCGGCACCGGCGTGTCTACAAGCTTCAATTGGTCCCGCCCGCCATAATTTTCGATTATTACAGCTTTCATTCTTTCTTCCTCCCGTTCATTCATATTCTTCTTTACCCAATCATTTGTTTTGGATATCTTACTAACTGACAATTTGGGATACAATTTCGTATGAGCGCTGACGAGCCTGGTGGTCAAAAATCTGGGCATTGATCATGATCTCGTCTGCCTGGGTGGCATCCAGGAACGATTCCAGTTGTTCCTTTACGGTCTCCGGACCGCCAGTAAAGGTGTAGCGTAACTGCTGTTTGACAGCGGCCTTTTCGTATTCGGTCCACAGTTCGTCCATATTTTCCACCGGTGGGTTTAACTGACCGGGTCGACCGCGTACCAGATTCAGGAATTGTTGTTCCATCGAGGTAGCCAGCCAGCGGGCTTTTTCGTCGTTATCGGCTGCAATGACATTGACACACACCATTGCGTACGGCGCATCAAGCACTTCCGAAGGTCTGAAACTGCTGCGGTAGAGTTTCAGGGCCGACAGTTTATTATCCGGTGAGAAATGGCTGGCAAACGCGAGCTGGGCAAGGTCAAGACTGTTTCGGAAAGAGTTAGAGGGTGTTCCACCCACCACAATCGGGGCAAGATCCAGAACCGACAATGGGATATCGCTAAGTCGTTTCGTGCTGTTACGTACAGCAATTCCTTTGGACATACTAAGGGCAGAAGGTATTCAGTAAATTCTTGAATTGATTACTCATCGAATCTTCCCATTTGATAATCCAAAATTGCTTGCCGAATTTCTTCTTGCGTGTTCATCACAAACGGTCCGTACGAAACAACGGGTTCGTTCACGGGTTCGCCCGCGTACATTAGAACGCGAAGTTTTTCCTTGGCGGTCATTACGATTTCGCTCTCCGAATCTCCATCCACAGAGCTTAAAAACAACACTTGTCCGGCACGTCCTTCGGTTCCGTCGATACCAAAGGTTCCGCTTCCTTCAAGAATATATAGAAAGCCGTTGTAATTTCCGGGCAAATCTTGCGACACACTTGTCTCCGGTTCCAATTCAATTTCTACCATGGTTACCGGCACATGATTGAGTGTCGGAGCGTGTGTGCCTTTCGAAGATCCTGAAAAGACACGAACGGTTGCTCCATCTTCTTTTCGAACGGGCATGTCTTTACTTTTCAAATTTTGATATCGCGGCTCGGTCATTTTCTTCGATTTTGGCAAGTTGATCCACAATTGCAAGCTGTGAACGGTGGAACCGGGCGCCGGATCTTCCTTGTGAATGACACCTCTTCCAGCGGTCATCCACTGCACATCCCCCGGTTCCAGTGTTCCTTCTCCCGCTTTATTGTCGAAATGCTCAAGCGTGCCGTCGATCACATACGTGACTGTCTCGATACCGCGATGCGGGTGATAATCGAAAGTTCCTTTTTGGAAGAAATCTTCCATCAATGCTAAAAAAGGGTCGTACTCTTTCCAATTGCCAGGTTCCAATACAAACCCGTTGCGATGAATCGGGCTGTTTCTTTGATATTGTACAGTTTTCTTGCGTCGAATACCTCGTTCTTTCATTCAGCACCACCTAAAAGTAATTAACTTACCTTTTATTAGAATCATAAATTTTTAGTTTCCCCTTGTCAAATGGAGTAACTTTCGCCATCCACTTTTTTTCCGTATCCCTGTTTTTATTCTTTCTGCTTAATAATACGTTCTCAAAAGTTCAATTTTTGAAGTTGTTCGAATCTGATATTCAGATATTGTGCTTGGAACTAAAACTGTATCACCATACTTCAATTCTATCGGTTCAAAATCGACAACGGGATCGAGTACACCCTCACCGTTTGCAATTATGATGATATCCGGATTGCCCTGCTTGCCTAAGTTGATCTGATGCGCTGATACTTTAATCGTCAGCTTTTCAATGACAAAATAGGGGCATGTCACCAAATGCTGATGAACGACATGTCCATTCTCGAACAGTGTTCGCCGATTCGTATCAACCCCGTCTGTACCTGCCGGTTCGCCGTAGATCATCACATCGGCCGCTTTTTCAATATGCAGTTCCCGACCGCGGCCCTGGTCATCCACCCGATCCCAATCATACACACGGTAGGTGACATCCGATGTTTGCTGGATTTCAATCAAGATCGTTCCGGCAAGCAGTGCATGAAGTGTTCGGGATGGGACAAAAATCAACTGGTCTTTCTCGATCGGTTTGTACCGCAAGAATTCGGGTACCCTTTTCTCTTTGACCGCCAATACGTACTCGTCCCTGCTTGGAAACGTGTGGCCATAGATGATTCGAGCATCTTCTTTCGCATCCAGAATATACCATGCTTCCGTTTTGCCAAAATCCCCTTCATTTTGTCTGGCATACTCATCATTTGGGTGGATTTGAACAGATAAATCATCAGTTGCCTCAAGGAATTTGATTAGCAGCGGAAACCGGTCTTGCGGGGATTTTCCCAGATAGGCTTCGGGAAATTCCCCCGTTAGCTGCACCAATGTATTTCCTGCAAACGGCCCATTTACGACAACACTGGTCGCTTTGGGATGTCCTGACAGGACCCAGTATTCCCCGATAGGTCCTTCCTGTTTTTCGGAAAACCATTCCTTCAGTTTCTTTCCTCCCCAAATTCTCGCCTGGGCAATTGGGGCAAATTTCACAGGGTATGCGAACAAAGTCTTTCTCCTTCTTTCGACAAAAGAATTAACGCCGCCGTCAATCACAATTTTCTCAGGGTCAAATAATTTGATCATCGTTACCTAGCCAATCCCGATCGCGGCAAAAACATCTTCGCTCAGGGCGGAAATTTATGCGGTACCTTCTTTATCTAATGCAAAAATCTCCCGGGTGGTCAATCGATTCCCCATTTTCTGCGATCCTGAAACGAGCTTTCCATCCACTCGTTCGATTTGTTTCCGTATCAGGAAACTTTTTCAAATGAACCAATTGAAATACATTATCTTTACAAAATCCGTTTGTTAAATATGCACGTCCCCAATATTGGTTTCGGATTCGAGAAGGAGCTGAATCATATAATGAGCATCATTATTTCATGAAAAAAGAAAGCCTTGTCCCTTTTGGGTTCAAGGCCTCTTTCGAAAATTAACTCAACTCTTTTATTGCCTAGCTATAGCAAGATAGAGCAATAGGGCGGCGAACCGTTACCCGATTATTCGTGACTAGTACTGCTTTCTTTTAAAGTCACCTTGACGAGTCGAAGAATCGCATCATCTAATGCCTGTGCAAATGCTTCAGGATCTGAGGTTACACGCCAACGATTTTCCCGTATTACTGCCACTGACTCCTCAATCGCATCATCCTTAATCCCCATATCCCGAAGAAGAAACAAAGCTTTCTCGAGCGAATCAACCATTCGCATGGGGCCGTAGCTGTGCGGTTCCTTGTATAGCCCCCTGGCACTTGTTAAGACGTAACTAACATAGTCAAGAAGACGATTTTGCAAACCTTCCTCAAGGCTTTTCTTTTCCGTATTGGTCATACGATATCACCTCCCGAACCGGTTTACTGCTCTTGGGACGAGGCGGTTGATTCGAGTATCCAAGACTGATCAACAGCTCGGGTTCGATACCTTCTGGCAATCCCAATATTTCCTTTATGGCTTTCTGATGAAATGAGCGGGCAGGGCAGCTTCCTACTTCCAAAGAACTTGCCGTCAGCAGAATATACGCAGCCGCAATCCCAAGATTTACGAAGCGAAGTACTTCAGCTGTATCAAGACCCCCGCGTGCCAATGCCTCTTCCTTATTCGTACAGAGTACGACCACGGCGGCTGGATCGCCAGACAATCCTTGTGCAAATCGTTTGATTCGTCGAATTTGATCCGGGTCTTGGACAATTACAAAATGGGATTCCTGTGCATTGCTTCCGGATGGGCTGTGCAGTATTGCATCTTCAATAGACTGAATTACTTCCGGCGGGAGTGATCGTCTCTCGAAAGAGCGAATACTGCGCCTGATCTTTATAGCATCCAATACATTCACACCTGATTCCTCACTATCATTGGTTTATCGAAATGAAAATCCTCTTTGTTCCAATACTTGTCTCAGATTTTCCCGCAGACTTGCCGAAGCGGCAATTGTTTCAGGGCGTGTGCAACGCCTCGCGGTATGTTCGCACCACCCATACTCAACTCCTTCCCGCTCTGGTTCTCCCGCTATTGAAACCCGCCGTCCATCGTACGTCCTTCTTTCGATCATCACTCTGTCATATTCAGCCAATCCTTCTTCCAGATGCTCCGTTGAATACTGCTCATGGTGTACCGTTACTTGTTCGGGAAGACGTGGTTTCACCCCACGGCGCACACCCTCCCGTTCAAATCCGATGGACAACCCTGCCAGAGCAAAGACTCCATCCGGTAATCCCAATTCTTCCGACATTCTAACGGGATCATTTCGGACCGAGCCAACGGGAACCGATACGAGTCCCAGAGACTCTGCGGCTACGAGTGCGTTTTGAAGGGCAAGTGCCGCATCTACAGCTGCCAATAAAAACATTTCCAGTGTCTCAGCAGCAAAACGATACCCTTGACGCTCTGTCACATATTTCAATCGGTAAATGTCTGCACAAAACACCAGGAATACGGGGGCTTCCCGAATAAATCCCTGATTGCCGGAAAGAGTAGCCAACCGATCCTTTCGTTCTTCATCGGTAACGACAATAATACTGTAGGCCTGAAGATTGGACGATGTTGGCGCGCTCCTTGCGGCCGTAAGAATGGCCTTCAATACTCCTTTAGGGAGAGGCCTTTTCTGAAAGCCCCGGATCGATTCGTGGCGAGTCAGAACATCCAGTGTCTGGTTCAGTATTTTTTCAGGAAGCTCGATTCCCTCAAGTTCCAAACGACTCCGGATCAGTCGGTGGCTCATAAAAAAATTTCCTCCCCTTATGACTAGAAAAAGAAGCACCTTGTTATTCAGCAAATACCCAAAAACAAAGTGTTGTATTTGGGAATTATGCCTTACACGACAAGCGCCCCCTTCTTAAGAACCTGAACGTGGTCAATATATACATCCGGTTGGTTTACAACACCATCGATATGCACACCAGCTGCAATGGTGCCGCCAAACGTATTATTGCTGCCGAAAGCTACATGTATGGTTCCGTACACTTTTTCATCCTCAAGAACAACACCCGTGATTCGGGCTTTTTCATTTGTACCGATTCCGAATTCTCCAAGCAGCCTGCCGTCTCCATCACCTAAGATTTGAAGCAGAATATCTGCCGACTCTCCTTCTGCATTCACAATCCGTCCATTATCGATCGTGAGCAGCACCGGGGAATTCAGCTTTCCAATTCCCGCTATAGATCCATCAATCAGGATTTGTCCGGTTGCTGTCCCCTCAATCGGGGCAATATACGCTTCACCTGATGGCAGGTTTCCCGATTCACCGGGAGATAAATAGACACCCGTACTTGGAATTCCTTTGCGCCCTTCAATCGAAAAAGAAAGTGCATATCCACCTTTTTCGATCCTTACCAGCGCCCCTTTTGTTAGGATCTGCGACACTTGCTCCGTCATTTCTTTCACTTTTGAATAATCGGCAGAAATGGCTCCTTCTAAAAACATATCTTCTGTAATCCCGGGCATGGTTGCCACACGTGCACCTGATGCAACCGCATTTTTGCGGGCTTGTGTATGGGTCAAGGAATGTTCTGTGATACAAACCACAACACTGGAATTCGCCATCGCAATCGATACAGCAATTGGTGGTTCTTGTCCGGATTTTTCTCTTTCCTTCATCACCATCAAAATGGCTTCTGCCCCAAGCTGTTTACCCGCCTCGTACAATGCTTCAGCAAGGTCTTTTTTTACATCATCTGTTGCAACCAGAAATGACTCCGCTTCGCGAAGCCCCAAACAATTCTGCAGTACATTTTTACTGACTTCCACTAATTGCCGGTTCATTGCCTATCATCCTTTTTAAATCATTTCTGAGACCAATTTTGCCATCAGTGCATTTGAGAGTATCACCGGTAATCCAGTCGCTTTTGCTACCAGTTCTCGTGACTCTTCTGTATACCCCATGCAGTCAAGCAAAATAAGGTCGACCTTGCCCTTTAATGCATTTGCTGCTTCCTCAAAACTTGCCAAATCGTTTTTATAAGGGGAAGCAACCGCAAATAAAGGATTCAATCCAAAAGGGAGATATTTAGTGTTCAATTCGGTTTTTTGTTCATCGAGTGGCACCACAACTCCGAATCTCCGATTTCCAACCATCGCTTTTACAGTAGGCGGAATGATGTGATCCGGCTCGATCAGATAGGATATTTTTGTCGTAAGTCCGGGGAAAACACCGGTGCAAAGAAGAAGAATTTGGGTAATACCCACCTCTTCTAAAAGATTAATTTTTTCTTGTAAAATCGGTTGAATCTTCCCTCGGGACATAACCACCTGTTCCCCTGTGGTCAGCCGGGAGGTTAACACATAGTCCCCGGATTCGGGATACAGATTTTCTTCAACATACTGTTTGGAAAATCCGTCTAAAACCCCGACTTGCAATAGTTCAGCTTGCCCGGTAATGTATTTTTCGATTATGGGTGCTACGTCAGTTCGGGGTGCTTGCCCAATTGTAATCATCCCCAGTTTGTTCATCTTAAACCATCCCCTATGCAAATTGGCAGGGGGGTATCCCCCTGCTGTTAAGAACGTCCTGATTCTTTTCCCATCGTTTGAAGAGTTTTCATGGAACCGTAGAGTTTTGTCAATCTTTCAAACTCCGCTTTGTTGTAGAATTGGCTGATTCCGTTCGTAAATTCTTTTGCCACTTCCACTGCAAACCGCACCGCTGAGGCAATATCGGTCTCATGGCTTGCACCGGTACCGCATCCGGGAACAGCCGATTGCGCCGTAATGGCAACCCCTACCACTGGCGAATCGGTAGCAATAGATGGTTGCAAAATCGAGTTAATATGGTAGACATCGTTTCCATAAGGGGTGATGTCTTGCATCGTGATTGGGAAGGTAACCGGAAACTGTCCGGTTGTCATTTCCATGATTCGAAGCAAATCCTCACTCACACGAAGGATGTATCCTTCCTTCACCGTCGGAGAAATGGCAATTCCTTTATGGTTAATTACGCGATTTCCCTTGGTCGTATCTATGGAGATAATGGCTTCCATTTCGGGGACTACTTCATACTCGTTCATGGTCTGCATATCGACCGGAGATCCCATAAAATCGACCGGTTCATGGGGTTGGGTCGGAGCGTTGGGGCAGATATGTGTGGTGACAATGACATCCCCTTTCAAGGAATCCCCTTTGGTTTGCATCTCCGCCAATTTGAGAGCGGACGCAATGGCAGCTACGGCTCCGTCTGCATCGGATACCAAACCGATACGGCTGGGACGTGCACCAATTCCACCAAGACGCCCGATAATTCCCATAGTCGGGGCATCACCGCCATTGCTCTTTCCGTTGGTTCCAGGGATTACGATTTTAACAAAATCGGTGCTTCCCTTTTCTCCTTTTATAGTGGTGACCTCAACCGTCACATTCGAAAAATCTTTAAAGAGTTCTTTGACTGTTTCCCCGTTTACAAAAGCGTTGTCCAATGTTTCAAATGCTAGCAAAGTTTGTTTGAGAGCCATGGTGCGATTCCTCCGCTTCTTAAAAAATATATTGCAGAACGGGTTTTTTAATAATTTCTTCGATCGGTTTCAGTAGTTTTTCATTGCGCATGGTAGAGCTGAGTATTAAGTTTTCTTTTGGCACCGCAATCACTGCCAATTGCTGCCCTTTTTCAATGGCGGCTGACACTACAGGTTTTGCCGTCTTGGCATCTAACGTCATGATCAGATCCGGGAACGTTGAGTATCGCTCTCCATCTCTTTCAAGCGTCATGTATTCGTTCCAAAAGGTGAGTTCATAGGAACCATTGATCCATACGGTACCCACATCGAATCCACCAGTGGTTTCCAGAGTAAAGTCCGTAACAAAACCCTCCGTAACCACTTTCCCTCCAAGTTTTGCGACAACTGCTTGAATGGCAGCTTCACCTTTATGGTTGAGCAATGCTTCCCCGACTTCAATGGCCTGTGTGATGGCACCCGGCGCACCATTTTGTTTTGCGTAAGCCACCGTGACGGGGTTTCTTGCTACGGCGACCATTCCACCGGCTTCCACCGATGCTCTTCGAATCAGCGATGCAACTTTTTCCAGAGAACCGGAAGCGCTCAATTCGATATAGTTTTGGTCTTTTCCGCCAACTGCGGCCTGGTGCGATACATAATCAGGTAGATCTGACAAATTAAGTGATCCCATGGCACCGGTGGGATGAGCACGACCATTGCACGGGTTATCGATTACGGGGATCCCGGTCACTGCCGATTGAAACCATCCGTTCACCGTCGTACTTGCTCCATTTTCATTCGTTGTAATACCTTGAATCGGTTTCCCGATTTTTTTTGAGAGAATGTCAAGAGCTTTTGCGTAGTCTATGGGTTTTACAAACTTCTCCTTCGCCGCAGGAGCCCCAACGAGTGAGACAGTCACCAGCAGGTCGTCCTCTTGAAGTTCATCCACTGTAAGAAGCGTCGGTTGTCCTATTTCTAGCGCCAATTTTCCGGTTTGCAATCCTTCTTCGATCCAGCCGCCTCCTCCGCCTCCGAGGACAGCCCCTCCGTAGACGGCATATTCTACGACTCTTTCATCCAATGAAATCTTGGCCAATATCACTCACCTCATTTTTTTAATTTGAACACGGAGTTAAAGAAGCTGTACAGCGCATCACCGGCGATAAAACCTGCTGCCATAATGGTCATCGGTGTTTCACCTTCTTTGCCCTTCACCTTAGTCCAAATCAGGCGAATTGCAATTCCGGCAAGAACCGCCCAGCAGGCATTCGGGGTAAGAATTAGAAGACCGGTGGCAAAAAGTACTCCTAACTGACGGCTCGGTCCCCCGATGAATTGCACTATGGCACCCGGTATTGCCCATAGGAAGAGTTGTTTCGCGATATCAGGAGACGCACCTGCTTGAATCGTAGAAACATAAACTTTATCAATCGGCGGTACCAAGTTTTGAACAAAGTAAGATTTGTAAGTAAAGAGAACCACCAACAAAGCCACGCCAAAAGCTATCATTCCTGTAATATACTGCTGCTTTCTTCCTTGAAGTTCAAACTCTGCATCTTCACCATTACCGCGCAACATGTACCCTGTCTTAAGGTCATACCCCATGTCGGCAAATGCGGGTCCGGTGGAAGCACTAAAACCGGCAAGTAAAGCAAGTGCCTCCGGCGGGAACCCAAGCATAATCCCGAACAGCAGTGTAATGAATGCTACGGCAAAAGCAGGAAACCAGCCTGAGTGCATCGCCGCAATTCCCACAATCAATTCATGAACGAAAGCTGCAAATGCGGCGAATACCAAGAAACCGATTAACATTCCAGGGGACATATCAGTATATAACCCGCCAAGAAGCGCAATAATCAGAGCCACTGCGAGATAGGCAAGAAATCCGTATCCCAACGCACGCCTGGCTTGATCCATCGAACGGGTAGTCGCAACAGGTGTTTCTGCCGTTGCTGCTGCTCCAATTGCTGATGATTTGATCATGTCTTTTTGTTTCTTAAAAATTAACAATGAAACTTGGATTAAAGCTACAAGCCCTGCACCTATCATGATTCCATGCGGAATATACAACTTATTGACATCGATGCCAAACCAAGGAACCGAATATTGCCGAAACATAAGACCGATACCAAACATGGTCAGGGCCCAAACGTTTCCAATAAAGGCAACCCCAAACGCGGACATCGAAATTTTAAAATACGACCCGATGAGTCCGATGAGAGTTCCCACACCGAGAAGAGCTGCTCGTTTTCCGCCTTTGTCTCCAGCCAAAATCGATTCGGCTGTAGCGACACCCGGCGCCCAAGTTCCGGTTGCAGGGAAGATTTTCGAATCAAACAATTTGTATAGAATACCGGCATCGATAAACATCGCAAGGGCTGCACCAATTAACATAGGGATAATCAATTCGGGAGCGCCCATTACGAATGGAATTCCGATTGGAATCAACAAGCTGTTCGCCGCTCCGAATGTTGCAGACGAAATAGAGGTTTGAACAAGGTTCTGCCGGTGAACCGATCTGTATTTCTGAAAGAGTGCTACCGGAATTCTTGCAATCATCATCGCAACTAATGCACCAATAATAGACGTGTTGGGCGTTACCCCCAGCGTTGTTACGATTTGCATCCCAATGATGGCACCAATTACACCAGTGACGATGTTAAGAACAAGTGCAAACGGATCAAAGATCGTTGGGTGTTTCTTTTCTGTTGCCATTATTACTCCCCCTTGTATCTAATTTTGGTTTGTCATGAATCCCTTCTGAAGCGAGCCAACCAGTACACCAAGGAACACCATCACAGCGCCGACAATTTGTTGAATATCAAATGTATGGTGAAAGATGAAAAAATCCAGCAGCATTGTCATTAATGGCTGCAAATTGAGAATGATTGATGATCGTGCAGCACCGACATCGTTCATGCCTTTATTCCACATGATACCGGTCAGCCCTTGCGCACAAATCACCGATACAAAAGCCAATCCCCATATATAAAATGAAGTACTCCAATTGACAGTTGTAAAAGCCATTGCAATCGGATCGAGGATTAAACAACTGATTGTAAAACTATAAACTGTGATAATAAGGGGGGACAATCGCTCGGAAAGCATACGAACAAGAATCAGATTGCAAGAGAACGTGAAAGTGCCCCCTAAGAGCAACAAATCACCGAACTGAAAAATAAAATGCTCTCGAATATTCAAAGCTAGGAAAAGACCGGTTATGGCAAGCAGACACCCTGCTATCATTCGCCATGTGATGGTTTCCTTCAGGAAAACGGCTGCCAATCCCGCGGTAATGAGCGGAGACATGCTGAAAATGAGAGCTGCATTCGTGGCTGATGAATACTTTAAACCACTGAATAAGAAAATCTGATTCGCTACTAATCCGATTCCCGCTGATAAAAAGAACAGAAGCAGTTCCCTGCGAGTCAGTCGTACCAAGGACTTTGTTAGTACCGACCAAAGCAGAAAAACAACAGAAATAACGGTTAGACTAAAAGCTGAAAGAAATAAGGGCGAAAACTCGCGTAATAAAATCTGTCTTACAATGTAATTTAATGCCCAAATAAAAACGCATAACAAGAGAATCAGGTAAGACTTGGCCAAACAAAAGACCTTCTTTCAGGGACGGCAAACATTCCTTTTCAAATTCAATTCTGTACTGCCTTCGCTGCTTGTTTATAAAACAAGGAAGCAAACATCCCTTCAGCTTCGACCGGATCAATTACAACGGCGTTTATCTCCTTTCGCAAAACGTCTGCGAGTCCAATGGTGGAGAATCCTGTGCAGGCAAATACTATAGCCTTCGCCCCTTGTTCCATCAGAAGGCGGGCAGCCTGTACCCCCTTTTCACGTCCGGATGGGGTTAATAAATCGGTTGTATTTGTCACCCCTTCGGGTCGGGCATAACCAATCATTAAGTCTCCAAGCAGGTTCTCCACCACTTTAGGAACAGAGTCAGAGATTCCTAATACTCCAACTGGTTCTCCAATAGCCAATGCAGCCAATGCAGCCGAACTTCCCGCACCAATGACCGGTATGGCTACCGCTTGACGCAACTCCTTGATTCCCGGGTCCGCCGCACAACTGATAACAAGCACTTGACTCCCGTTTCTCTCCAGCTCTTTCCCTAATTCGACAATTTTGGGAATTGCAATCTCTTCGGTCTCATCGTTGAAAATACCCAAAGGTTGATCTGGTATACACTTGTTCATTGTCTGAATTCCATAATGTTTTGTAATGATTCGTCCATGCTGGTTTAGAATCTCCGGGTCCCCTGTTGTAAAAACGCGTATGACTCCAATCACTTTACGATCCCTCCGTTTCAAAGAATTGTAATACTATTCAATTTTCAAAAATTATAACAACCATCTAATTTGCGTCCTACGGTATGTCAACCAAAAGACACAGTCCGAATTTGGTCATACAAACAAAAAAGAACCGGTGAAAACCCGGTCTCACAATTCAGCTTCCAACAACTTTCAACTTCCAAGCCCGCAAAGTGAGGTCAAGTCGAAACATAACTTCTGGGTCGTTTATGTCTACTTGAAGAATATCTTGAATCCTCTCCAAACGATAATTCACCGAATTCCTATGAACAAAAAGTTCTTCTGCCACTTTCTTGGTGTTGCTTCCATGGCGTACATAGGCGTCCAGAGTCTGGAGCAGCTGTGATCCGTTTTTTTTGTCATAGGTCTGAATCGGCAATAGATAAAGCTCGTATAAAGCGTTTAAGGATGGGTGATTTTTTAGATCCAATAACAAATCTTCTACATAAATATCGCTGAAGTCAAAAACATACTTGCTGCTTGATACTTTTTGTCCATTTTCGAGCGCTTTCTTTGCTTCTATATAACTTTTGTGGAGCTGGGTCAAATGTTCCCGTGGTTGCCCAATTCCAAAGAAGAACCGGACTCCATACTTCTCGTAGAGGTACTGATGGAGAGAAGATGCTATTTCTACCGCTTCTTTTCTCTGCAATACCGGATCTTTTTGTTTAGCCGAACATACTGCCACGATTTGCTCTCCCACACCGGTTATTGTTGGAAAGTGACCGGTTTTTTTTAGCTCTTTTACGATAGTGTCCTGAACTTGTCCCCTGTCTTGATTTGAAAGAATCCCTCCGGAACTTCTTTCGGCTTGAATCGAAATAATAAACTGGGATTTTGTTGTCGGGAACCCGAGTTGTTTAGCCCTGTACAGAGTAATATCTTCAAAAGTTGAGGTTCCGGCCAATAACTCGATAAAGAAATCTTCTCTGGCTCGCTCCCGAGCTCGTTTCACAGAATCCTTTGCGGAAAATTCGAGTGCCAATACCATTACGGCCTGATCCAAGCAGATTTTCGCAAATCGATCCTCGCTGGTGACTTTTCTTGAAAGTGCAAGTTCACCCCGAACTTTCTCACCCACTTGAATCCTTTGTGAATACAAAACTGTCTGGGGGGTAAAGCCTGGCGTTTTGCTTTCAATTTCACCGTTTTGGTTTACCACAGCCACTTCACAGTTTAATAATTGACCAATCATTACAACCAGTTCCGAGATTCTTCGATGTAATACCAAATTCATAAACTGGCTGTTGATATCTTGGACTTCACGCAGCCAAACAACCTGTTTATTCAGTATTTGTTCCATAACGGAATGAGTAATATCAATGTACGGGATTTCCGCCGGTATTTCGATTAAAGGAACTCCATACTCATTGCTTTTTTCAATTGCAATCGAGGGGATTTCCCCAAGAAACCTTTTGGTCTTTATACCGATTGCCGCTCCTCCCCCCCTTTTCATTTCATCAAGTAAATTGCAAATGGCAACTGGGTTGTCCTGAAAAGAATATCCTGTCGTTAAAAGAAACTCGTTAGGTCGTACCCAGCCAGATAATTCAGGAACTTCCAGGATATCAACGTAATAAATTTCGTTTCCAATTCCTTTTGCGCCGCTGAGGAGTTTAGCATTTTGTAATACTGGAAGCATCAGAAGGTTTTGAACCGTAAATTTCTCGCTAGTCATGTATGGTCACCTTCAGTAAGAATTAGTAATTAAAAAAATTTAAGTATTTTGTTTTACTCTAGTTTAGATCACCTCGCAGGGTCAAGAGGATAACAATTTCCATCTGTTAATACAAGAAACCTTCCCGACATTTTCTTTTCAGTTACCTTATTTCAAACCATAGGTAAGACCGCATTCCATAACAAAAAGGGACGTACCAATACTTATCGGTCCATCCCCATAACTCGCATTTCTTCATATCCAGACATTATGACTTCAATACATCATGATCGACATACCGTTCTCCATTTAACTCGCTAATCACGTTGATTGCTACCTTGGCACCGTCTCCAGCCGTGACAATCGTATGAACGCTTACTCCGGCTACGGTACCGGCGGCCCACACACCGTCTATATTTGTTTTCCCGTTTGGGTCTACAACGATCACTGTCTTGATTCGAGGTTCAGTACCCGGTTTTGTTCTCAAGCCTATTTTTTCTGCGAGATCCGCCAATACACCAGTAGCCAGTATTACGTGTAGAGCCTCAAATTGTTCATTGCTGGTTTCAATTCGAAATCCTCTGTCCAATCGGACAACATTTTGTGCCTTCCCTTGAACAAGATTGGCTCCGAATTTCGTTGCTTGTTTTTTTCCCGTTTCCACCAAGTCCGGACCTGTAATTTCCATAACACCGTAATGATTTTCTATCCAGGCCCGCTTGGTAATGCTTTGATCGTTATCGATTACCAAGGTTTTCTTTCCAGCCTTGGCAGCAAACAGAGCGGCGCTTGCTCCTGCCGGACCACAACCAATGATGGCAATGTCATACATATTCATCAATCTCCTTTCGAAATATTCCACTTAGTATTATATTCCACATCTCTACTATTTAAAATAGTTACTAAATAAAAGTATGTAAAACTTTCGTCAGAACAGGAAATGCAATAGTAAACGTGATCCGTTACCGAACCTGTTCCGCTCCAAGATCCCTTGTTCAATTGCAGTTATTTTGGGCCTGTGCCAGTTTTTTCGACAGCTTTTCATCTCGACGCTTCCGATTCGCTTCATATAAGCAATAGGCAACCGGATACGACAAAGCGCCAAGGGCAATCGAGATCAAAGTCATCCCAAGGATCGTCTTCAATTGAAGCTCCAGAAAGCCGTCCAACCAATCCGGCATCCAATCCGGCATGCGAACCGCAAAAGGCAGCAGCAATCCGCCCAGCCATTTCCCAACGATCAATAACGGGATCGGGAGAAAAGTAAGCTTTGCAATGACATGTCCGATCGCTGCGGACGTTACGGAACTGCGTGTTATCCAAACCAAAAGGATAAAGATTGGATAAATAACGCCCATAGTCGAAATCACCAAAAATTCGATTCCAAAACCAATGGCAAATCCCAAGGCCACCTTACGGGCTCCCTCCGGTGACCGCAGCAGCTTGACGTATTGATATTTGATAGCCCGTCCAAAACGTTTCAATCCTTCTGTTTTAAGTTTCGCCATGCGGAAATCCCCTTAAAAATATAGATACTCTTACTAACAAGCATAATTTGTTGAGAACACTTTTTAAATACCTAACTTATTGGAATTTGAAAACGATCCTGTGCTTCGGAATAAAGTTTCGGTCGACCACTACGAGGAACTATGGTCTTCCTCAAAATGTTCAAGCAAATGTTCATCCCCGCTTCTTCGCACAACCCCTATCGCCTAAAAACGGCCGGAGCTGTCCGACCGTTTTTCTTGGCATTACCCTTTCACAGCCCCCGCCGTCATGCCCTCCAGGAACTGTTTGGAAGCAATCAGGAAAAGCAACAGCATCGGCAGTGTGGAAAGCGTTAATCCGGAGAACAAGACGCTCCAATCCGTTTCATACTGGCCGAACAGGCTCATCATGGCGAGCGGAAGCGTCTTCAATTCTTCCGTTTTGATGAAGATTAAAGGATAGAAGAAATCATTCCAAATCGAGATAAAGTTCATAATTGCGACCGTTGCCAACGCAGGCCTCATCAAAGGTACCAGGATCCGGTACAGCACCTGCAAATCGCTGCAGCCGTCAATTCTCGCCGCTTCTTCCAGTTCTGTCGGCAGCGTTTTGAAAAAGCCGACAAGCACAAATACGGAGAACGGCATCCCGGACGACACATACGTCAGTATCAACGACATGTGATGATCGAGCACACCCAGTTGCTTATAAATCAGGAACATCGGCAAAATTCCCAGTTTTAGCGGGATCATCAATCCGGACAGGAAAAAGAAATACAAGAACGGATTCCATTTAAACCTGGTTCGTGCAATATAATAAGCGGCCAACGAACTGAAGACAAGAACGAAAAAAACGCTGACCAGACTGATATAAACGCTGTTGAAGAGATATTCCATAAAAGGCGTGTCGTTCAAAATCGCCTTGTAGCTTTCCAGCGAGAATTTCTCCGGCAGCGTCAGCGGCTTCGTATAGATCTCCGCATTCTCTTTCAGCGAGGAAACGATCATCAGATAAACCGGGTACAGCGCCAGAAACGCATACCCCATCAAAATCAGATAGTTGAGTGTTTTTACTGCAGGATTCGTCCTGTTCAACGGTCACACCCCCTAGGCATTCGATCTTTTGGTCATTAGGTACAGGGAAATGGCGGATACGCTGGCGATGATGACGAACATCACGACCGCCAATGCGGAACCCAGACCGATGGCCGACGATGCGCCGTCTTTTGCGAACGACAGACGGTAGAATAAAGTTGCCAGGGTGTCTGTGCTGTAATAAGGACCGCCTTCCGAACCTTCCATGGCAAATATCAGATCAAACGCCTCAAACGAGTAGATAAAGGTCAGGATTGTCATGATTGTAATGGAAGGCATCAGTAAGGGTAGGATAATCTTCCGGATTTGCTCGAATCCGATGCATCCGTCCAACTCGGCGGCCTCCAAAATGTCCTGCGGAATTGCCTGCAATCCGGCCAAATAGATCAGGATGCCGAATCCGATCATATACCACGCATTCACCAGAATAATTGCGTATAATGCTGTGCTTGTCTGCCCCAACCAGGGAAGCGCCCATTCTTCCAATCCAATTGTTCTGAGCAATGCATTGAACGCCCCGAAATTCGGATTCAGGATCAGGTTCCAGAGAAATCCGACCACAATCAGAGAAAGCAATCGCGGAACAAAGAAAATGACTTTAAACCACTCAGCCCCTCTGTACTTTCGGTAGATTAAGTAAGCAAGGTAGAAAGCCGCCGCGTTCTGCACCACAAGGCTGACCAGAAAATAAATCACGTTGTGGCCGATCGCATTTTTGAACAATCCCGATAATTGAGGATCGGTAAACAAGGTCACAAAGTTTTTCAGTCCGATGAAGTCTCCCCTGACCATCCCGTGCCAGTCGAACAGACTGTACCCAAGAGCTGTAAACACGGGAATGATCATGAAGAGAACATAGACTGCGAGCGCCGGCAACGGGAATAAGTGGATCAAGTATCGGGATGCATTTTTGTTTTTGGCTGCCAAAGCGCTCGCCACCTTTCAATAAGTCTATTTCTTCGGTTTAAACCAACTGTTGGCAGATTCCTGAACTTTTTGCGCAACTTGTTCCGGAGTTGCTTGCTTGAGGAACATGCCCTGCAGTTCGTTTTCCAGCGTCTTCTTGGTAGAAGGATTCCCTTGTGCAAAATGGATCAGAATCATGTAAGGAGTTCCGATCGTTTCGGAGTACTCGGCCATTTTCTTCACCATCGGGTCTTTCGGCGTTACGCCTTTCACGGCACTCACACGACCCAGATTGTCCGCAAACAACTGCCCGAATTCCTTCGTCGTCATGAACTCCATGAACTTCATGGCTTCCGCTTTATGCTTGGAATTCTTGTTCACCCCAAAGGATCCGTCCACCCAAGTGGTAATGGTGCCCTTTCCGCCGCTGCTTGCAGGCGGGCACGGGAAGAAGTCGAAATCAAGATTCTTGTTCTTGTCACGGATCGGCTGCAAATCGAAAGATCCGCCGATGTACATCGCGGCTTGTTCCGTAAAGAACAGGGCTTGCCCGTCGGTCGCCGACAATCCGGTGAAGTTCTCCGGGAAGTACGGCGTCAGATCATTGAATCTCTTAATAGAATCTACAAACTTGGCATCCTTGAAATTCGTTTCTCCCTTCAAAACTTTCTGGACGAAGTCTTTTCCGCCATAAACGTCGGGACCGATGGTTGCATGTGTCAGGGAAAGGATCCAGCCATCTTTTGCCCCAAGCGCAAACGGAGTAATCTTCTTTTCTTTCAAGGTTTTGGCCACCTGAACCAGTTCATCCCAGGTTTTGGGCACGGAGACTCCCGCTTTTTCAAACAATTTTTTGTTGTAGTAGATTTGTGTGGTGTTGGTTGACAAGGGAATTCCGTAAATTTTTCCATCCGATCCCTTGGCTGCTTCATAGTAGCTCGCATCAATGTTAGATATCCCTTTCAGGGAATCCAACGGTTCAAGGTATCCGGCGTCTGCAATCTTTGTAGCGCCCGAATAAGGACGGAGCTGGATGATATCCGCCGCTTGGCCGCCTTTCAGGGCCGTATCGAGAATCGTGTCATACTCGGTAGCTTTTTGTGCCTTAAATTCAATATCGATTCCGGGATTCGCTTTCTTGAATTCTTCAATGATCTTTTCGTACTGCTTGGTGTCTTCCACCCGCCAGCTCGTCATGGTGAGTTTAACGTTTTCTTTCTTCTCGCCGCCGGCGTTTGTTCCCGCGTCTTTCGAGCTGCACCCGGCAATGCCCGCTACCGTCATTGCCACAGCCAGGGAAGCTGCCATCAGTTTACTGCTGTTTTTCACATTTGCCCCTCCTTTGATCTGCACTTACCTAGATGTCTAGACCACAGTGTTGAAAAATATAATCTAAAACTATTATATCGATTGCTGATAGTATTGAGAACCCAACCAGCCGTTCGATTGCTTGCAAATTTTGCAGTAATCTTCTATATTTGCTTAAACGTGTTATATACCAGCGAATGAACAATTTCGCGTATCTTTATAATATGCGGCTCTCTCCCATAGTGGACACGGTTGGTTAACAGGACAACCACGAGCTCAATGTCCGGATCCACCCAGAGACTGGTTCCGGTAAAACCCGTATGGCCAAAGGATTTCGGTCCCGCCTCCGGACTTCCGAAACAACCGGGCTGCCACAGCAACCATCCAAGGCCCCTCCGTTCCCCGAGCCCCTCCGTAAAGCATTGAGTGGATCGCAAGAACCATTCTCCGGCACTTGTCGGCAGGAAAAGCGATCCGTACCTCGCCAGGTCCCGGGCAGTGGAAAACAGTCCGGCATGTCCCGCAATGCCTCCCAGAACGGTGGCGTTCTCATCATGCACTTCTCCCCATTGATGCCGCCCCAGACTGTCGCGCCACTCCGTGGCCGCACACCGCTCCGGGTCCCCTGGGTTGTAGAAGGTGTCATTCATTCCCAAAGCTCCTGTCAGCTCGGAAACCGCTTTGTCCAATTGTTTGCCGGTTGCGATTTCAATTACTTTTCCCAGCAGCAAGAAGCCCAAATCGCTGTAGATGACTTTTGACCCGGGTGGATACGCCAACGGAACGTCAGCAATTTCCATTATGTCTTTTTTCAATCGAATGGTGGCCTGGAATCCTGCCGTATGGGTCAAACATTGCTGCAGAGTGATTGCTTGTTTGTCTTCACCAACAGGCAAGATATCTCCCAATCGGGCCTCGGGCGCTATGATTCCCCGCTCAAACAAGGTTAACAAGACACCCACTGTTGCCGTCACTTTTGTGAGGCTCGCAATGTCAAACAAAGTATCCGTCCGCATCGGTTTTTTGGGTGATGTGTGGCGAAATCCCAAGGACGTTTCATACAGCAAATCGCCTTTTTGCTCTATCCGCAATACGGCACCGGGGATTAATTTTTCACGTATGACGCGCTCGAGATAGTCTTCCACTTTGCGGAAATCCATTTGTGGCCACCTCATTCCTGTCTCTCGAACTCTGTCCCTCCAATAAATACCTTCCTGACGTTCAGCAGTTCGTCCGTTATTACAAGATCCGCATCATACCCGACTGCCAACCGGCCTTTGCGGTCTCCCAGACCGATTATCTTTGCCGGCACCTCGGATGCCATAGCGACCGCATCCGCAATGGCAACACCGCAAAGCCGCACCATGTTTTGTACTGCGCGTTCCAAAGTTAGAGTGCTGCCGGCGAGAGTTCCGTCCGCCAATCGCGCTTCCCCATTTTGCACAAACACCCGCAGTCCCCCAAGCTCGTACTCGCCGTCGTTCATTCCGACAGCCCGCATCCCGTCGCTCACCAGTATGGTCCGGTCGGTGGTCTTGATCCGGTGCAGAATGCTCATCACCACGGGATGCACATGAATCCCGTCCGCGATCAATTCCGTCGTGAGTTCGTCATGGTACATAGCGGCACCTACCACCCCTGGCTCCCTGTGATGAAGTCCCCGCATCGCGTTGTAACAATGGGTCACATGCGAAAGTCCATGAGCCAGTGCATTCTTTACATCCTGGTAAGCAGCTTCCGAATGTCCGACAGAAGCTTTCACACCGTTATTCCGCAGGTACTCAATTACCTCCGCCGCCTCCGGATGTTCCGGAGCGAGCGTCACAATCTTCAGCAGCCCCCCGGCAGCTTCCACCAATTGTTTGGCGTCTTCCAAAGAAGGAGGTACGATATGCACCTCATTTTGCGCCCCTTTGTGCTTTTTATTGATCCAGGGGCCTTCCAAGTGGATCCCTGCCAACTGGGCTCCCGGACGGGATTCCCCGGTGAACTCCCGGCACGTTTGCAAAACCTTGATCAATTGGCCGAGATCACCGGTCAAGGTGGTTGCCAGGAAAGTGGTCACACCGTAACCGGCTAGGGATATCGCAATTCCTTCCAGTGATTCCAAGGTTCCGTCCATGACATCAAAGCCATGGGAACCATGTATATGAATATCCACATACCCCGGTACAATGTACCCTTTCGATACGACCAAATCCGGAACTTCATCCCGTTTGGGGCCCGCATAGACAATTTTTCCCTCTTCACAGACCAGAATCTGTTCCGGGATGATTCGGCGGTCGGTTATTAAGTCTCCTTGCACGATCAACCTGCTCATTTTACTATCTCCCTCTCAGAGTTTACTCCTGCAATCAGGACGATCGCCAAACCAATAAACGCAAATTTCATGGTCTTGTGTCGGCCATGCACAAACTCCAGTCTCTGGCATCCGCCGGAATCTTCGACGCGGCTGCTTCATCCAGCACGAAAATGCAATTTGGGTGCAGCTGTAGGATGGAAGCGGGATGGGATTCCGTAACATCCCCAAACACCGCCCGGAATACCGCCTCGCTTTTGTCTTCGCCGGAGGCGAGTAAGATCACCTTGCGGGCCTTCATGATACTTTTGAGTCCCATTGTGATGGCGTGGGTCGGCACGTCATCGAGGCTCGGAAAGAAACGTGAATTGGCCTGGCGGGTGCTTTCCGAAAGCTTCACCACATGCGTGAGTTGCCCAAAATCCTCACCCGGCTCATTGAAACCGATGTGGCCGTTTCTGCCGATCCCCAGGATCTGGATATCGATTCCTCCCGCTTTTTCAATGCGGAGATCATATTCTTTGCAGTGCCGCAGAGGGTCTGGTGAGATTCCGTTGGGAACGAACGTGCGCGCCGGATTGATATCGATGTACCGGAACAATTGTTCATTCATAAACTGCCGGTAACTTTGCGGATGATTGGGAGGCAAGCCCAAATACTCGTCGAGATTGAATGTGGTAACGCCTGCGAAGGACAGGCTGCTGTCTTTCACCATCCGGATCCAGTTGCGATACATTCCCAGCGGAGTGCTGCCCGTGGCGAGACCGAGAACCAGTTCCGGGTGCTTGTTGATTTCTTCTGCTGTCAATCGGGCAGCACACAAACTCATAGCATCATAATCTTTCTGAACCGCAATCTTCAAACAGGACTCCCTCCCTTCCGCCGTTATTCTTTAGAAAAAGCTGCCTTGTGCAAACGCCGGCGCCATTCCGTCATGCCGTCCCGAACTTGCGGATGGATCCGGTTGGTCAAAATCACAACTTCTGTCCGGGTATTGGGATCCCACCACATCGAAGTCCCGGTAAAGCCGGTATGGCCAAACGCACCCGGATTTGCTGCGGGTCCCGCAGAACAACCAGCCTCCCACTGCTTGGCATTCCGCTCGGGGGCCACTTCAAATCCGTAGGCTCTGGCAATGTTCAAGGCAGGGGTGTGATTCCTGACTGCTGCCCGAACAAGGTTCCGCTGCAGGAACTCTTTGTCGTCGAGAACTCCTTCCCGGGTCCACATTGTCAGATACCTTGCAACATCGGAAGCAGTTGAGAACAAGCCCGCGTGACCGCTGATTCCCTGCAATCCGTAGAAGGCGTTTCCGTCATTCACTTGCCCGCAAATCGTTTCCGTCCGCCACGGAAAGTTATCAATGTCCTGTTCAGCCACGCGAAAGCCTGCTTCCGCTTTCTTCCCGACAAGACACCTTTCGGCAAATTCGCGGCACATTTGCATTTCGAAACGGTTTCCGACTTCCGTAGCCACCACTCTTTCCCTGGGCAGGTCCGTGCCATAACCGGTATTCTCCAGTTCCAGCGGCTCAAACACCAATTCCCTGCAGAGCTCGGCGAGAGGCTTTTGCCAGATGTGTTCCAGCAGAAATCCCAAAAGAATAAAGCCCAAATCGCTGTAGACCACTTTTGCCCCCGCGGGATACACCAAAGGCTCCTCGCAGATCAACCGCAAGTAATGCTCCGGAGACCGGGCTGACAAATAGAAGGGACGCCAGGCGGGCAGACCGGAAGTATGGGTCAGCAGATGGCCGACCGTAACCTGTTCACGCGGCAATTGACCGGGCTGATTCCTCCATTGCGGAAGGTAATGGCCAACTGGGGCTTCCAGATCGATTTTCCCGAATTGAACCGAACGCAAAACGGCAGGCAGAGTCGCCATGACTTTGGTCAGGGAGGCCAGATCAAAGACCATGTTTTTGTCCATTTGTCTCAAAGTCGGGGTCAGTTCCGCATGGCCGAAAGAATCAAACAGAACGGTTTGTCCCGTTCGTGCCAGATGGATAACCGCTCCCGGAAACACGTGGTTCGCAATTCCTTTTTCCATTGTTTCGATTGTCTTCTTGACAAAGTCCATACGGACATCTCCCCAAACACTTATTTCCAAACAATCTTCCCCATTACTACCGGATGTTTGGCGCCGGTTGCCGAGGGAAGATTGTTGGGGCGGCGGTGGTAGCATTCATAGCCCAGAACGGCAAACGCGACGGCCTCTTTCGCATCGGCGGAGATGCCGGTTTCCTCTTGTCGAACAATTTTCAAGCCGGGAAGCTCCTTTTGGATCCCTTCCAGAAGCACGGGATTGTAGGATCCCCCACCGCCCGCAATCACTTCTTCCACGTCATAATGAGGCAGCACGAAATCACGGATGGCCTGTGCCAATGTGCGAATGGTGTATTCCGTTGCCGTCGCCACCAGATCTTCCGGTGGGATGCCCAGCCTTTGGCTGTCGACCCACCATTCTTCCACGCATTGTTCCCCGAACAATTCCCTGCCTGTGGATTTGGGTGGTCTCTGAGCAAAATACGGAAGTGCCATCCATTTCTTGAGATACTCTTCCTGCACCTTTCCGGCACGGGCCATCTCCCCGTCCCGGTCGTATTCCGACTCGCCCCGTGTGATCCGGCGAACCAATCCATCGATAATCATGTTAGCAGGACCTGTGTCAAACGCGATGCACCGGTCGGGGGAACCGCCCGCTGGCAGCACGGTAAGATTGGCGATCCCTCCCAGATTAACCGCTATTCTTCCTTTCGTGGGATGCGAGAAGAGCAGAGCGTCAACAAAAGGAACCAGCGGTGCCCCCTGCCCTCCGGCCGCCATGTCGCGAACCCGGAAATCGGAGATTACGGGAATCCTGGTTTTTTCCGCGATAACGGATGCTTCTCCCAGTTGGAGCGTGGAGGTGATTTCATACTTTCCGATCCGCGTGGGTACCGGGTTGTGATATACTGTTTGTCCATGTGAACTTATGAAGGCTATTTCCGACGGGTCGATTCCCGAACTGCGGATCGTTTGCAGGACGGCGTCTGCATATACGTGCCCGAGGGCAAAGTTCATGTCGCAGATCTCGAGCACCGACGAGGTTTCCGGCCGGAACAAGCGAAAAATCCGCTCCCGGATTTCTTCCTCGTAGGGAATCGCCTCAAAGTGCCTCAGCCTTACTTTCAGTTCCGGAGGCTTTCCGGAAATCCCAACAATTGCGACGTCGATCCCGTCTACCGAAGTGCCCGACATAAGCCCGATGCATGTCAATTCGGTATTTGCATTCACCATAAGACATCCCCCTACTCTTCAATCACAGGGCGCACAAAGTCGCCCGCAGCTTTCAGACGGGCCTTTGCTTCTTCCGCGTCAAGTCCGGTCTTGATTATGACTAACGCGACTTTCACCTGATTGTCTGCGGCCTGCAAAGCGGCTGCGGCTTCATCGTAGGAAACGCCTGCAGCTTTCATCAGGATCCGGCGGGCGCGATCGACCAATTTTTCATTGGTTGGCTTTACATCGATCATCAGGTTCTTGTAGACTTTCCCGAGCCGTACCATGGAAGCGGTGGACAGCATGTTGAGAACCATTTTTTGGGCGGTGCCTGCCTTCATCCTTGTTGAACCGGCAAGCACTTCCGGACCTGTTTCCACCTCAATCGCCACATCGGCTATTTCGCTGCATTTTGCCGAGAGGTTACAGGAAAGTGCGATGGCAGACGCCCCCACTTGCTTCGCATATTTCAACGCTCCGATCACATAGGGCGTTCGTCCGCTGGCACTGATGCCGACCACCACGTCCCGGTTGGAGAGCGAAATGTTCTTCAGGTTTTCTCCTCCGGCCTGCATGTCATCTTCCGCACCTTCGATCGCCTCAAACATGGCATTCCTGCCGCCTGCCAAAATTGCTTGCACCAGTTGGCGTTCAACGCTGAAGGTGGGCGGACATTCGGAAGCGTCCAACACTCCAAGACGGCCGCTGGTTCCGGCACCCACATAGATCAAACGGCCACCTGCCGACAACGACTTTGTAATCACTTCCACCGCTTCGGCAATGGAAGGCAGGGCTTTGCCAACCGCCTGTGCTACCGTTTGGTCTTCACCGTTTATCAACGTCACGATTTCCAGCGCACTCATTTCGTCCAGTCTTGCAGACTTTTCATTTTGCTGTTCTGTCGCCAAATTTGCTATCGATTCCACGTGCTCACCCGCTTTTTCGTCGTTTTACTGTTCCAGAGTTCTGATCAACTGTTGGAATTCCTCTGCAGCGATTTTTCCGGACTGTTGCTGTGCCAACAGCAGGGCTCCCACAACAGGGGGATGTTTGCTTGTGACAACCCGTACTTCCGGTTCCAGCCTTGCGCGTATCCTTTCGGTCAACATGCTTCCCGGGTGGAAAAGCCCTCCGGTAACAACAAGCGGAATCTGCCGGCTTTCAAACTTCAGGCGCCGCAAAAGAACTTCCACCAGTTCACAAAGATGGACTGTGGCATCCGCCAACAACAATGAACTTACAAGGTCTCCCTCCAGTGCGGCGTCCATGACGACTCTGGCCAGTTCCGCCATCCGCTCGCGCGAATAACATTCGGAGTACACCAAGGGGATCAAGTCTGGCACATCCTGCAATCCGTAACGGGTTAAGATCTTTTTCGTGAGCAGGGTGGAAGGCCCTCTTCCGTCGTAACTTCTCATTATGGCAATCAGCGCTCGTTTCCCAATATCGTAGCCGCTGCCCTCATCGCCGATCAGATAGCCCCACCCGCCGACACGGCAGGTTTCCCCGGCCTCGTTCACACCAAATGCAATGGAACCGGTGCCAGCGATCAGAACAATTCCTTTGCTCTCTCCGGAAGCGGCCACCAATGCGGGAAGCGCATCATGCCCAACACGCACATGCGCATCCGGCCACTGACTCCGTACCCATTCGTTCATGCGCTGCCGCTCTTGTTCCCGGTCGATTCCCGCCAGTCCAAGATAAACGGAAACCACAGCTTCGTCTTCCTTTAGAACGGCCCGGATTTTTCCAAACAAATCGGATAAGGAACGCTGGGTTGGCTCCCAACCGTATCTGTTGACATTGCTTCCTTCGGCCGTCAAGTCAACCAGCAACCGGCCGTCCTTGGTGACCGCCATTGCCCGAGTTTTGGTGCCACCTCCGTCAATTCCGACAAAAACGTCCATAGCGCAACTCCTATCGATAAAGTTCCACTTGCAGCTTGTACCGGTCTCCGCGATAAACGGACTTCACAAACTCAAAAGGCTGGTCTTTTGCATCAAAGGTAATCCGTTCAATCAGAAGCACCGGGGATTTGCTGCGGATCCCCAAATACTTGGATTCCACCGAGCTGGACAGGCCGACTTCAATCGTTTGCCGGGCATGATGAATCGAAACGTTGTATTTGTCTTCAAGCAGTTTGTACAAAGACGCCGAGTGCAAATCTTCCTTGTCCAACTCGGGGAACTTCGCCAGCGGAAGATGGGATATCTCCAGTGCCATCGGCTTGTTATCTGCCAAGCGCACCCGTTCGAAGATCACCACCCTTTTTTCGGAGGACAATCCCAAAGCGGATGCAACCATTGGCGGCGCTTCCTGCACATAAATCGCTTTCACCCGGGAATCCGGTTCCATCCCCCTGCTGCGCATGTCTTCGCTGAAACTTGTAAGCTTCAACAATCCCTGATTGATTTTCGGCTCCGCGACAAATGTGCCTTTGCCTTGTTCCCTGACAAGCAGCCCCTCTTTAACCAATTCGCCGAGAGCCTGCCGGACCGTCATCCTGCTGATACCATACCTTTCGCTTAATTCCCGTTCCGAAGGCACAAGGGAACCGACCGGCATCTCTCCGTTCTGAATCATCTGCGTCAACTTTTCTTTCAATTGGTAATACAAAGGGATAGGTATATTTTTGTTTAACACTCCGCTCACCCGCACATATGGAGGTCTGTACAACTTTTGCATTGTATGACCTCAAATGATTTTTCTTTACCTAGTTTCTTCCGCCAAATGGCAGGCAACCCAATGACCGCTGCCGGTTTCCTTGAATGCAGGCGCCTGCTGTTTGCACAGGTCGGCGGCGACAGGACAGCGGGGATGGAACGCACATCCTGAGGGAGGATTGGCGGGACTTGGCAAGTCCCCTTCCAATAAAATTCGTTCCCTGACCAGATCGGGATCCGGAACCGGCACCGCCGACAACAACGCCTGGGTGTATGGGTGCTCCGGTCTTTCGTAAAGTTCGTTCTTGTCCGCAATCTCCACAATTTTGCCGAGATACATCACCGCGACCCGGTCCGATATATGCCTGACGACACTCAGGTCATGCGAAATAAACAGATAAGTCAACTGGAAGTCTTTCTGCAAATCCATCATCAGATTGAGGATTTGGGCCTGAATCGAGACGTCCAAAGCGGATACCGGTTCATCCGCAATAATCAATTTTGGCCGGAGGATCAGCGAGCGTGCGATGCCGATCCTTTGCCGCTGGCCGCCGGAAAACTCATGCGGATAACGATCCAGATGCTCTTTCCGGAGACCGACGATTTCGATCATCTCTTCAACCGCTTTTCGTCTTTGGGCCGGGGTCCCGATTCTGTGAATGATCAACGGGTCGTTCAGTATCTGCCTGATTGTTTTTCTCGGATTCAGAGACGCGAACGGATCCTGGAATACAATCTGCATGTCTCTTCGTATATGGCGCAGTTCATTCGGATTCAGTGCGCGAATGTCTTTGCTTTTGAATAAGATCTCGCCTTCGGTAGGTTCAATCAAGCGCAAAATACAGCGACCCGTGGTCGACTTGCCGCAACCCGATTCCCCCACAATCCCGATCGTTTCGCCTTCAAATACCGTTAGATCCACCCCGTCGACGGCCCGGACCGCCCGTGCCGAGCGCCCCCATTTGCCGTTCACGGGAAAATGTTTTTTTAGGCCTTTTACCTCAAGCAAGGGTTGAGTCATCATTGTCCCTCCCCTGTATACAGCCAGCAGCGGCACTTGTGAGATCCTTCCACCACAGCCAACTCCGGAGCCTTTTCCCGGCAGATTTCCATTACTTGTCCGCAGCGGGGAGCGAACCTGCATCCTTTCGGCATTTCAGTCGGCAGCGGCACGACGCCCGGGATGGAATCCAAGCGTTCCTGTCCTGTCGCGAGGGCAGGCATCGACTTCATCAAACCGACCGTGTACGGATGTTTAGGTGACTTGAACAAGTTCCGCACATCCGCCTCTTCCACAATCTGTCCCGCATACATCACCACTACCCGGTCGCACATTTCGGCTACTACCCCAAGGTCATGAGTAATCAGCATGATGGAGGACCGGTGTTCCTTCTTTAATCGTTTCATCAGATGCAGGATTTGGGCCTGGATGGTAACGTCAAGAGCAGTGGTCGGTTCATCGGCAATAATCAATTTCGGACCACATGCCATTGCAACCGCAATCATCACCCGCTGCCTCATTCCGCCCGACAACTGATGCGGAAATTCCGAGAAAATCTCCTCCGGACGGGGAATCCCCACGTCCTTGAGCAGTTGAATCGCCTTCTGTTTCGCTTCCGCCTTCGAAAGTTTCAAATGTTTCACCAGCGGCTCTGAGATCTGCTTACCGATCGTATGAAGAGGATTCAGAGACGTCATCGGTTCCTGGAAGATCATCGCAAGCTTGTTGCCGCGTATCCCCTGCATTTCCCGTTCCGTCAAAGAAACCAGATCTTTGCCGTCGAACCGGATTTGTCCTTCAATTTTGCCGTTCTTTCCGAGCAATCTCATGATCGAGAGGCTGGTGACGCTTTTTCCGCAACCCGATTCCCCGACCACTCCCAGTGTTTCCGCCGGTTCAATGACAAGATCGACATCTTCCACCACCGTCACGCTTCCCTGTCCGCCCATGAATTCCACTTTAAGGTTTTGAACCTCTAACAACGGTGCCATTGGAAACTCCTTTCTGTGTTCGATTTTACTTGCGATGTCGGGGATCCAAGAGGTCCCGCAGCGCATCCCCGAACAGATTGAAAGTCAAAATCGTGATGATCATCGCCACACTGGGCCACACGATCATCCCCGGTGCCAACTCCATATATTTCCGCGCTTCCGAGATCATACCGCCCCAGGAGGGATCCGGTGGCTGAATGCCCAGACCCAGGAAGCTCAAAGCGGACTCTGTCAGAATGGCGCCGGAAATTGCTATCGACCCTTGAACCAGGAGAGGAGCGGTTACATTCGGGAAAATCTCGCGGAACAGAATCCGGCCCGTGCCCGCCCCGATCGCCCGTGCACTTTCCACATACTCCATGTTCTTGACGGATAATACTGCACCACGAACCGTTCGGGTGAACACCGGAATGTTGACGATCCCGATGGCAAGGATCGTATTGAACATTCCCGGTCCAAGCGCCGCAACGATGGCAAGTGCCAAGAGAATTTCCGGGAAAGCGAACAGCACGTCCATAATCCGCATGATGAACCCGTCTATTTTACGACCGAAATACCCCGCCATCAAGCCAAACAAAGTTCCAAACAACACGCTGATGGCAACCGAAGCCAAGCCTACGATCAGCGATACCCTTGCCCCGTACAGAATGCGGCTCAAAAGATCCCTGCCAAACTGGTCGGTTCCCAACAAAAACTGGGAGGAAATGCCCTGCAACCGAAATTCATTATACATTTCCGTGGGTGGGTGCGAGGCCAACAGTGGAGCAAATCCGGCACTCAAAACAACCAGGAACAGAATCGAGGCACAGACAACAGCTGTCTTGTTTCGAAAGAGGTTTTGACGAAACGTATTCAAGATGTGCCCCCCCTCTAGTACTTGATTCTCGGGTCAATCCAGGTGTAGATGATGTCAACCAGCAGGTTGACCGTCACAAATACCAACGCGACGAACAACACGCCGCCCTGAACCACCGGATAGTCCCTTTGGTGAATTCCGTCCAGAATGTACTGGCCAAGCCCCGGAATCGAGAACAACTGCTCCACGATCACCGCACCGCCCAGCAGATAGCCGATCTGCATACCCGCAAGCGTAACAATCGGCAATGCAGAGTTACGGAATGCATGCCCGAAAACGACTTTCCATTCAGTGTTCCCCTTTGCTCTTGCCGTGCGGATAAAATCTTTGTCGAGGGTTTCCAGAAATGCCGAACGGGTCATCCGCATAATGCCGCCCGCCAACACAACTCCCATGGTAACTGCCGGTAAAATGAAGACTTTAAACGCTTCCGCCGGATCCACCCAAAAATCCACATAGTCCACTGGCGGGAACCATCCGAAATAAAGCGACAGCGTCAGCAGGAGCAGGGTACCAAACGCAAAATTGGGCACGGAAATCCCCAGCATCGCAGCAATCCGCCCGACAACGTCGATCGAAGTGTGGGCCCTGACTGCAGAAACGATACCCACAGGGACAGCGATCGTCCATCCGATAATCGCGGCGAAAATGGAAAGCTGCAGGGTAACAGAAAAGCGGTCCAGGATTTCCGGCAGAATTGCTTCCCCGGTGCGAACCGATTCACCGAAGTTTCCCTGCAGCAATCCACTGATCCAATTCAGATATTGAGTGACGACCGGCTTGTCCAAACCCATGCTTTGCCGCATAGCTGCAATCGCTTCCGGAGTCGCGTTCGTGCCGAGCATGATCGATGCGGGATCGCCGGGCACCATGTGCATGATGGTAAATACCAGCACCGATATGCCAAACAAAATCGGGATCATTGTCACCATACGATTGAGAATATAGCGTCCCACAGTTTCCCCCTCTTTCCAGGAAAAGAAAAGGCCGGACGGCTTACACCGCCGACCCGTGTTTACGGAATTACTTTTTGGATGTCTGAATCAGAGCCAAAGCTTCACCTGCCGCGGAAGGCACGAATCCTTCAATGTTGTCTCGTACGGCATAGAAGTATTTCGGCGATGCGAGGAACAGGTTCGGAGCGTCCTGAACCAGCATCTTCTGGGCATCTTCGTAGATTTTCTTGCGTTCAGCAACATCAGTTGTTTCCAAAGCTTTTTGAACCAGCTTGTCGTAGTCCGGATTGCTGTAATTCCATACGTTTGCCGATCCCGTGGTGGAGAAGAAGAAACGCATCGAACGGTCCGGATCCGTACCGGAAGTATTGCGGCCAACCATCAGGGTCATGTCTTTCGATTTCCAGGTATTGACGTAAGTACCCCATTCCAGTTGCTGGATTTCAGCGTTGATGCCGATTTCTTTCAACTGCTGTTGGAGAACCTGAGCGGTCTCAATCATGTCCGGGTAGGTGGATGCGGTTTGAATGACGGTTTTGAAACCATCCGCATAACCGGCTTCTTTCAACAACTGTTTGGCCTTCTCAATGTCCCGTTTGTAACTCGGGAACACACCTGTATCAAGTGCCCAAGTTTTCTGTGCCGGCGCAATCGGTCCCGTCAAGGAAGCTTGGCTTTTCCATACGGTTTGCACAATCGCGTTGCGGTCAACGGCATAGCTGATTGCCTGTCTTACGCGCGGATCGTCAAACGGTTTTTTCTTTACGTTCATGCCAAGATAGCTGTATTCCATCGATTGATAATTCTTGACGGAAACACCTTTGCTGTTTTCCAACAGTTTGGCCGAGTCGGCGGAAACGGTTGTCAAATCCACCTTGCCTCCCCGAATTGCAGCCAGTCGTTCCGCTTCGTCCTTCATGATCGTGAATTTGATGGAATCGGCTTTCGGCAGACCTTGTTTAAAGTAATCCGGATTCTTTTTCAACAATACGTACTGTCCTTGTTCAATCTTTTCGAGTTTGAAAGGACCGGTGCCTACCGCTTCCTTGTTCAGGTCGGCCACTTCTTTCGGTACGATCGATGCGAAAGAACTGGATGTATTCGCTAGGAATGCAGAGTCAGGGGTTTTCAGTTTGAAGACCACGGTATTCTTGTCGGGAGTCTCAATTTTGTCGATGCTGGTGAAGTAAGATTTCGCGATCGAACCGGTCTTCGGGTCAAGAATTCGCTCAAAAGTGAACTTGACGTCCTCGGAAGTCATTTCTCGTCCGTTATGAAACTTAACACCCGGATGGAGTTGAAACTTGATAGTTTTGCCGTTGTCAATCGTTTCCCATTTGTCGGCGAGACCTGACTGCAGATTGAATTCAGCGTCCATGGTGGTCAGGCTGTCGTATACCAGGGAATAAATGCGGAGACTGGAAGCCGCCGGAACTTTGTGCGGATCGAGTCCCACCGGATCCTGGTCGGCAGCGATCACCAACTGGCTTTCTCCTTTCGGCTGCTTTTGTTCCGCTGCCGGTTTGTCGCCGGAACAAGCGCTTAAAATCATGCTGACAGATAACAATGCGGCAGGAACCCAATACTTTTTCATCGACACATCCTCCTCCGATACGGGCATTCTACCAACCACCCGTTCTAAAGAAAGGTCTAGTCCACTGACTCCCTTGCCTTAAACATCAAGTTGTCTAGACCTCTATAACTCTTGAAACCAGTATAAGATAGAATTGTCAGTTAATCAATCAAAAAAATATCATTTTGCACAAGTTTCAGAGGTTGAATATCCAATCGGAATCACTTGGATCGTTTCGAATTCTTGCCTTTTAATTTCCAAGGGCTTATGTTGAACATTGTAACAAGATAGAATGGAAACATGAGAACGGGGGTGGTAGTGTGCGGGATGAACAAAGGTGCGAAATGACAGAACGAACCATCACATTCAGCCAAGGTGTCGCGTTGTGCATTGGGGCGGTGCCCGGGTCGGGAATTTTCATTCTCCCCGGTTACACAGTTCCATTAGACAATATGGCTTGAAGTTCTTGGTGTAATTTCTCAATCTCAATCCGATTAATCAGGACAGGAAAGGTACCTGTCGATATAATAAGAGAATCTTCGCCACTGTTCTTGACTTTTGTAAGGAAATCATACATTTCTCTTAGTTGATTTTCATTCCAGATCGACTGAGTGTGGATGTTTTTAATTTCCGTCACAGTAAATTCGCTCTTATCAGGGCTTAGCTCACCGGAAATTATTTCACCGGTAAAGAAATGTTTCATATGAGATTTAGCCTCCTGACTGATCCAGATAATGGTTCTTATTTCTTGCCATATGCCGTCTTCCCCACTGGGACATGACATCTAAAACTTCTCCTATGGTTTGCCCATATTCGGTTAAAGAATATTCTACTTTAGGCGGTACTTGGGTATAGACTTTGCGATGAATAATCCCATCTTGCTCTAATTCGCGTAATTGTTGAGTTAACATTTTTTGAGTAATTTCGGGCATATCCCGCTTTAATTCACCGAACCGTTTCGTTCCTTCCTTCAGGTGACACAGAATGATGGGTTTCCATTTGCCGCCGATCACCTTCAATGTTGTTTCTATAGAATTTTTAAATACTGTATCTCCCATGCTTCTGCCTCCATGACCCCTTTAGTATACTTGAGGATACTATATTACAGAAAAGTATGTACTTGTCCTAAGGGATGATATGACTAATAATAACGGTATCGTTTATTTTAACTTGTTTTCATTATTTTTATCATAACATAAAGACATTGGGGGAAAATATTTCAGGCCTTGTGGCAAAAGGAGGAGCTTATGAAACTGAGAGTCTCAGCGGTCCAATATCATCTTCATACGATACAATCCTTTGACGAATTTGCCAAACAAGTGGAACATTATATGAAAACAGCCGAAGAATTCGGTGCGGATTTTGTCCTGTTCCCTGAATTCTTTACCACCCAATTAATGTCGATTGGGAATGATCACGGACAACCCTTGACCATTCAAGACCTGCCGGATTTTACAGAACAATATCGATCTTTGTTTATGAATTTTGCCAAGCAAACAAAGACGCATATTATTGGGGGAACCCATGTCATCCGCAAAGGTGACCGATTATACAACGTCGCTCATTTGTTCTATCCCGATGGAAGGATTGCGGAACAGCCAAAGCTTCATATCACGCCAACGGAAGTTAAGGAATGGAAGATGACTCCTGGAGAAAGCCTGCAGGTGTTTGAGACCGACAAGGGAACAATCGCTATGTTAACCTGCTATGACATCGAATTTCCAGAAATCGTTCGGATGGCGAAGGCCAAGGGTGCTGATGTTATTTTCTGTCCTTCTTGCACCGATGATCGTCATGGGTTTCACCGAGTACGTTATACAAGTCACGCAAGAGCGGTGGAAAATCAAGTATATGTGGTAACTACAGGTACAGTGGGTTCTCTCCCAACCGTTGATTTTATGCGCGCGAATTTCGGGCAAGCGGCAGTGATTACACCAAACGATATTCCGTTTCCTCCCCGCGGTATCTTGGCAGAAGGGGAAATCAATGACGATATGATCGTTACCGCTGATCTGGATTTGGAACTGTTATATCAGGTTCGTGAAAGTGGTTCCGTCACCACTTGGCGCGATCGGCGTACGGATCTCTATCCGGATTGGAAATGAGGAGAAACTTAGCTTCTCTGTGAGGAGGCAGAAAAATGTATCGAAAGGAGTTTTACGTTTTTGATAAGGACCGGCCTGTCCCGGCGTTGATCCGAAATTATAAAGAAAGTGACTTTCCCGGTTTACTTCGTATCCAACAGGAAAGTTTTCCTCCCCCATTCCCGTCTGAATTATGGTGGAACACGGAACAGCTGAATAACCATGTTACCTTGTTCCCGGAAGGAGCCTTATGTGTTGAGGTTAATGGTGAAATCGCGGGATCGATGACTGGCTTGCTTGTTGACTTTGACCCGAATCATCCCGAACACACATGGGAAGAAATCACGGATAACGGGTATATTCGCAACCACAATCCAAATGGGAATACGCTATATGTCGTTGATATCGGCGTGCGCCCCTCCTATCGAAAATTAGGATTGGGAAAATGGTTGATGTTTTCAATGTATGATGTTGTAATTCACAAAAGATTGGAACGATTGTTAGGCGGAGGAAGAATGCCTGGCTACCACAAGAAAGCGAATGAGATGACGGCGGAACAATACCTCGAAGCGGTAGTAAAAGGAGAACTGAAGGACCCTGTTATCACCTTCCTGCTGCGCTGTGGCCGTACTCCCGTTAAAGTGGTGCCTAACTATTTAGAGGATGAAGAATCGTGCAATTATGGGACACTTATGGAATGGAAAAACCCTTTTTTCACCTCAAAATCTTGACAAGGAGAATCATAAAGATGGAATATCGCAGAATTACGAGTATTGAAGATCCTTTGTTTAAAAAAATGCACCAATTGATGCAAGACGTATTCCCTCCCGAAGAAGTATTGGAATTCGATCTTTGGAAAGAGCCTCTGGAAGATCCGGGAATTCGTGTGTTTGTTGCCGTTCACGAAGGGAATGTTGTAGGCGCGACGGAGTACCGCTATTATGAAGATTTTAATGTGGCAATGACAGATTTTACGATCATTGGCCAAGCCGGACTCGGTATCGGTCGGTTTTTGGCGCAAAAGAGGTTGAAGGATTTGAACTCCTTGGCCGAGGCAAACGAAAAGAGGTTATTTGGTATGTTTGCCGAAATTTATGATCCTTATCGGGTAGAGCATTATGAATTTGGCGGGGTGAAGCCCATGGATCCGTATGTTCGTCGTGAGGTATTGTCTCACCTTGGTTATAAGCGCCTCGATTTCCCTTATGTTCACCCATCCTGGAACAATGATGGAGAGGCCGTAACGGGACTCGATCTTTGTTTTCTTCCCATGGACGATAGCTTGGATGAACTTAAAACAGATCTTATTGTGAAGTTCTTGAGACGTTATTATTCGGTCTTATCAAACAAACCGAAGTCGTGGTATGAAATGGTTGAAAATCTGGAAGCGAAAGATTCGGTAGCGTTATTGCCTATTTAAAAAAAATCCCCAACCGTGATAAAGGTTGGGGATTCTGAGAACCAGACAGAAATGTTTACAGCAATTGCTCCGGGTTCTCCAGCAATTTCACGACCGTTTGCAGAAATCTGGCAGCCGGTGCCCCGTCGATTCCGCGGTGATCAAATGTCAAGCTGAGCGGCAATCTTTCCCTTTGCTCCAAGTTGCCTTCTCTCAAAACAACTTGCTGTTCAATCTGGCCGACTCCCAGGATCGCGGATTCAGGCGGATTCAGAATGGGAGTGAAAAATTGGATTCCATATCCCCCCAAGTTGGTCACTGTAAAAGTGCTGCCGGTCAGTTTAAGATCGGCCAAATTTCTTTCCCGCACCTGATGGATCATCAGGTCAAACGTATCTTGCAACTGTTGTAACGACAATTGCTGTGCATTGTGAATGACAGGAACCAACAACCCTTCTTCTGTATCGACAGCAATTCCCAAATGTACATGTTCGAACGTGCGAAGTCCGTCTTCATCCCAAACGGAGTTCATATAAGGGTGCTGCATCAGCGCAAGAACCGTCGCACGCAAAATCCAACTGTTCCAGCTGACAGAAGGAGCCGATTGTTTTCTGAAGCTCGCCAAACGGGTGACATCGGCCCAGGAGGTCTCGGTTAATTGGGCGGACTGCCGCAAACTTTCAGTCATTCGTTTGGCAATCGTCTTGCGAATTGAAGTGGATTGCAGAATCCGGCCACCTGATTTCATTTGTTCAGCCGCTTTTCGGATGTCATCTTCCGTTAATCGTCCGTGGGGACCGGTGCCGGTTACTGCCGACAGTTCGACGCCAAGTTCCCTGGCAAGCCGGCGAATTCTCGGAGATACCTGAACCTGTTTCTCTGCAATGGCGGAAGCGACTTGCCGTTTGGCCAGCTCATTCTCTGTCAATTTCCCATCCTGCGAGGGGAGGGTTCCGGAATCTTGGCTTGCCGGTTCAATATGAGCCAATACATCTCCGACAGCGGCCACTTCCCCCCTCTTCACCACAATCTTGCTCAGCTTGCCGCTGGCCGGAGCCTCCACCTCGAACACAGCCTTTTCCGTTTGGACCTCGACCAGCACCGTTCCCTGTTCCACCCACTCCCCTTCCGAGTGGTGCCAAAAAACGACCAGACTTTCATTTACATCTGCTGTCGTTTCCGGCAATTTGACTTCAATCGTTTCTGCCACTTGCTTTTCCTCCCACTCCCGTATGTCATTCGTTCAGCAAATTCATCACCGTGTCAAAAATGGCTTGCGGACCCGGAATCACAAATTGTTCAAGCGGTCGGCTGTAAGGA
>NZ_BDUF01000109.1:43223-50289 GCF_002335525.1 Effusibacillus lacus | reverse complement strand
ATCGGCACGTCCGGCACGGCCAACCGGCGAATGGGCGACTCCAGGTCATACAACGCCTCTTCCGCCACCACCGCGGCCACCTCGGCCGTCATGCCGTAAGAACGGTAGTCTTCGTCAACCACCACCAAACGGTGGGTTTTCTTTATAGACTGCAGGATCGTTTCTTTGTCTAGCGGAACCAGAGAACGCAGATCGATCACTTCCGCCTCGATTCCCTCTTCCGCCAGCTTTTCGGCAGCTTCCAACGCATAATGGGTGGTCATTTGAATTCCGACAATCGTTACATCGCTTCCTTCGCGAACGACTTTTGCTTTTCCGAGGGGAACGGTGTATGCTTCTACCGGCACCTCACCGACTGAGGCGTCGATTTGGTCCATCCATCCCAGGCCCTGAAGCGATTTGTGGAACATAAAGACAACCGGATTGTCGTCGCGGATGGCGGAAATCATCATTCCCTTCAAATCGTAGGGAGTAGAAGGCGCAACCACTTTCATCCCCGGCATATGGGCAAACGTGGCGTACAAAGTCTGCGAATGCTGGGCTGCATCGTTATAACCGCCGCCGACTGCTGTCATCAACACCATCGGCAACCTGACGTTTCCACCGGACATATAGGGGATTTTGGCCATATGATTATAGATTTGATCCATGCACACCCCAAAGAAATCGACAAACATCAACTCGACAATCGGACGCATTCCCTCGGCGGCCGCCCCGATTGCGGCTCCAATAAAAGCCGTTTCTGAAATTGGGGTGTCCAACACCCGCTCCGGACCAAATTTTTTAAACAACCCTTCCGTGGAACCGAAGATGCCGCCGTACTGTCCGACATCCTCACCCATTACGAACACGCTCGGATCCCTTTCCATTTCCAGTGCGATCGCTTCCGCCATCGCTTTATTGCCCGTCAACATACGTTTTGCAACTGTCGCCATATTCGTACCCCTCTCCCTCAATGGAATTAAAAAAACTAAACGGCAAACAGATCTTCCAAAGCGGCTTGCGGCTCCGGATACGCGCTTTCCCGCGCAAACGCATAAGCTTCATCCACTTCCTTGCGTGCCCGTTGTTCCAATTGCTCAATCTCTTCCGGAGACAGATTGTATTGTTCCAACAGCACATCCTTTACCCGTTCGATCGGGTCTTTTTGTCGCAAGCCAGGCACTTCTTGCGGGTCGCGGTATACTTCCGGATCTCCCTGGAAATGCCCCAGGAAACGGTACGTTTCGATCTCGATGATGGACGGTCCTTCCCCTCTGCGGGCTCTTTCCACCGCTTCGCCCGACACACGGTACATTTCGATCGGGTCATTCTCTTTCACGCAATACCCCGGGATCCCGTACGCCGCGGCCCGTTGGTCATTTGTCGCCACTGCGGTTGACGCCGTTTTGGGAACGGAAATCCCGTAAGAGTTATCCTCAATCACCACGACCAGCGGGAGTTTCCAAAGTGCCGCCAGGTTCAGGGTTTCGTGAAATGCGCCCGCATTGGCGGCACCTTCACCGATAAACGCCACTGCCACCCAATCTTTCCCTTTCATTTTGGCTGCCAGAGCGGCCCCTGCCGCATGCGGCAGCCCCGCCGCAATAATTCCGCCGCAGGAAAATTTTGCTTTTGGATCAAAGAGATGCATATGCCCACCCTTCCCTTTGCCAAGACCCGTTACTTTTCCGAACATTTCGGCGGTCATCCGCTTCAGGTCAACCCCTTTGGCAATTGCGTTATGGTGAGGGCGATGAGGGGCAGTCACCGTATCTTCCTCATGTAAGTGCGCACAAATCCCGACAGCGGCAGGTTCCTGTCCGGCAGCCAGATGCATTTCCCCTGGTACAGGGCCGGCCCCAATGTTGAAAACCGGTTGTTTTCCTTCCGCATACGCCGACACCATCGTCTCCTCGTAATAACGGATTTTGACCATTGTTTCATACATCCATTTGATTTTGTCGACAGGTACCGACATGCTTTCTCCTCCTCCGCAAAGTATTGATTTTTTTGGGGGAATCCCAAAATTCAGTATCGCTTCTAAAACACAAAGCAAAAATCATGCCAGAGATTAAGACGTGTTAGTAAAGGCATATCCATAAAAAAAGTGTCCCATTTTGCTTCACAAGTACCGACAGACTCGGACACATCGAGACAAAATGGGACACTCCCAAGGGAACTTTTCATTTCAGGTTATATTTTTTCAATAATCGATAGAGGGTGCTGCGGGCAATCCCCAATTGCCGGGCCGCCTGTTTGTAATTGCCTTTGCTCTCGTGTATAGAGCGGATTAATGCCTGTTTTTTGATTTCTTCTTTGAACGGCAACTGATTTGCCAACTCTATCACCCGGGGATTCAGTCTTAACTCGATCGGCAGAAATTCAGGCAATAACTCTTCCCCGTCCGCCCGAATTATGGTTCGTTCCAATACGTTTTGCAATTCCCGGACATTTCCCGGCCAATCATACCGCGACAGAATATCCAGCAGTTCGGAAGAAACGGAACGTATTCTCTTTTGCAATCGCTGGTTTAATTTTTCCGTGAAACTGTAGACCAGCAGCGGAATGTCTTCTTTCCTTTTGCGCAAACCCGGAATTTTGATCGGTATTACATTCAACCGGTAAAACAGATCTTCCCGAAATGTTCCCTTACGGACTTCCTCTTCCAGATTTTTGTTTGTGGAAGCAATAATCCTTACATCAACCGGTATCGCCTTGTAACCGCCAATCCGCATCACTTCCTTGTTTTGCAACACCCGTAGCAACAAAACCTGCATCTCCAACGACATTTCGCCGATTTCATCAAGGAACAAGGTTCCTCCGTCTGCCAGTTCGAATTTTCCGGCGTTTCCTCCTTTTTTGGCGCCGGTAAAAGCTTCTTCCACAAAACCGAACAGCTCACTGCCCAGTAAATCCCTGGGAATCGCGCCGCAATTGATGGCCAAAAAAGGTTTCCCGCGACGTATGCTCGCATTGTGGATCGCCTGGGCAAACAAATCTTTTCCTGTACCGCTTTCACCTGTCAATAAAACGTTCGAATCGGTGCGGGCGGCCAGTCTGGCCTCATTGACACAATCCAGGAAAACGGCGCTTTGTCCGACAATGTCATCAAACGTGATTTTGGCCCGGCTCCCTGTCATGTCATAAACAAACTGCCGGACTTTTTCAATCTCCTGAAGCGTAATCAAGGCCCCCATCGATTCGCCGTCCGGATTTTTTATCGGCTTTACGTTCATCAAAACGGGAACGGTTTCCCCGTTTGCCGCAATCCGCAAACGGATTTCCCGATGAGTCAAGGTTACGGCATTCGAGGTGATCTGGCTCATTACCCGGTTGTCGAATACCTGATCAATCCGCTGCCCCTCCATCTGTTCAGGCTTTAATTTGACAATCCGGGAGAGGGTATCGTTCGTCCGGATGATCTTCCCGTCTTTCGCCGCGATTACTACCCCTTCCGTCAATGTGTTGACGGTTGCCTCAAGATAACTTTGCATAATTTCGTTTTTTCGGGATTTCTCGATGACGCTCAAATGATTTTCGATAGCCTCGACTGCTGACACAACCATGCCTAGAGTGTGGGGATGAACTTTTTCAAACGGTCCCGACATATTCAGAACTCCAATGATTCGTCCGTCGGGGCTATGTACGGGAGCTGCCGAACAGGTCCAGGCGTGGCAGATTTCCGAGAAATGTTCCGCTGCATAAATTTGGATCGGCCTGTCCAGTTTCAGACAGGTGCCAATCGCGTTCGTCCCGACAGCTTCCTCGCTCCAGTCGGCTCCTTCGACAAAATGAATCCTCTCCGCCTCCCGCAAAGTGTCCCTGTCCCCAATCACCTTTAACAAGAAACCGCTTTCACAACAGAGAATTACAAGAAAACCCGATCCTCTCACGATCTTGTACAGGCTCTCCATCAATGGCAGGGCCGTCTCCAGCAATCCACGTTTCCTCTGCAGATACTCGGGAAATGAAGTTTGGATCCGCGCTTTCCTGCCGACCGGTTGAAACGGATCAACTCCAAAGGCAACAGACCGGAGCCACGACTGTCTGACCAACTCATCAAGATCCGGGTCCAATTGGCGGTTCGAAACAAACTTTTCCCACATGGCTTTGAGTTGTTCCTTGTTCCGCACATTACTTCCCCCATCCAATTTCTTAATTTGCAAACCCCCGTTCACAGCCGAAAATTCCCTGGTTGTCTTTAGTTCAATGGTATCATATGGGTAAATTCACGCCAATCGGATTACTCATTATTCAAATATTGCTAGATTTCTTTGCACATGGAATACTAAAAGCAGAGAAGAAACTCCCCTGCTTTGGAGGAACCCCCATGGAAGAATGGTTCTTGGAATATCATATCCACAAAAATCGTCCCGGTTTGTTGGGGGATATCGCATCTCTTTTGGGTATGCTTTCGATAAATATAGTCACCATAGGCGGCGCTGAAGGTATCAATCGCATCTTGCTTCGTACGGATGATACGCAAAAAATTTCGATTTTACGTTCCATGCTCCGAACTATCGAAAATATAACCGTTACTGCGTTGAGGCAACCAACACTGCCGGATCGTTTGGCTCTTCGTCATGGGCGCTTTATCCGGAGTGAGTCCGAACATAACAAAACCTATCGGTTTTCACGGGACGAATTGGGGATTCTGATCGATTTTTTGGGGGAACTTTTGAAAAGAGAAGGAAACCAGGTCATTGGCGTCAAGGGGATGCCGAAGGTGGGCAAAACGGAAGCCATCATAGCGGCATGCGTTTACTCAAGCAAACGATGGACTTTCATCTCCTCCACCATGATCCGGCAAAGTGCCCGGACCCGCCTTTATCCTGTGGAACGTGAACCTGACAATATTGTTTTCCTGTTGGACGGTTCGATGACTGCTCGCGCAAGTGAAGATCACCACCGAGTCGTTAAAGAAGTCATGGACATGGACGTTCCGAAAGTGATTGAGAATCCGGATATGTTTATTCAACAAGGGGACTATACGTTGGATATTTTTGACCGGATTATCGAGCTTTACAGTACGGGCGAAACCTTCACCGAAGGTTAGACTCACTAATCGAAAAATAAACTTTTTCTTCCCTTTTGCTAAGATCGGATATTGCTTCTATAGTTTCTAAAATGAAAACCCGAAAAGGAACATCCTTATCGGGTCTTGCTTTACTTATTTCTAATCATTATTATACCAGCCTAGCGGCTCAACTTTTAAATTGACGTTGATTTGTTTTACTTCAGTGTATGCTTCATAGCCAAATGTCCCGAGTTCCCGGCCGATGCCACTTTGCTTATAGCCGCCCCATGGAGCTTCATTGTATGTTGGGTGATACGTATTGATCCATGTGATGCCGGCACGTAGTCTTTTTATTACACGCATCGCCTTCGCTCCGTCCTGTGTAAAAACTCCACCCGCGAGACCATAAACTGTGCTGTTTGCAAGGCGAATCGCTTCTTCCTCGTCACGGAAGCGCTGAACGACAAGGACTGGTCCAAAAATTTCCTCCTGTACGATGCGCATCTCGGGAGTTGTGTTGATGAAAATGGTTGGTTCCACAAAATTGCCTTTTGCATAATCTCCAGTTGTGATACGGTTGCCACCTAACACTAGATCAGCGCCCTCCTGTTTCCCAAGCTCAATGTAACTCAAGACCTTCTGCAGGTGAGCGGGAGTGATCAGCGGTCCCATTTCCGTTTGTTCATTCATCCCGTTCCCTACTCTAATCTTTTTGCTGAACTCCACGAGTGCCTCGACGAATCGGTCATGGATCGAATCTTCCACCAGCAGTCGAGAACCGGCCGAGCATACCTGCCCCTGGTTGGCGAAAATTCCGAACATGGCGAACTCTACGGCCGTATCGAAGTCCGCATCGGCAAAGATAATATTAGGCGACTTGCCGCCGAGCTCGAGCGAAATCTTTTTCAAATTCCGGCTTGCTGTCTGCATGATACTTCTACCCGTCGCAGTCCCCCCGGTGAAGGCCACCTTATCGACCAGATCACTATCCACCAGTTCGTGACCTACGACCGGTCCAGACCCGAGGACAAGGTTGGCGACACCCGGTGGGAAGCCGACTTCTTCGATGATTTCAAAGAGTTTGATCGCTGTAAGCGGTGTCACTTCTGCCGGTTTGAAAACTGTGGTATTGGCTGCGGCTAAACAGGGAGCGAGCTTCCACGCCGCCATAAGTAAAGGATAGTTCCATGGCACAATTTGACCGCAGACCCCAATCGGTTCCCGAACGACCATCGTCACCATTGGATCTGCCACCTGATAGGTTTGACCAAGCGGCTTGTTGATCAATCCAGCATAATAGCGGAAACAGTTTACGGCGTCATTTACGTCGAAGCGGCTTTCCCTCAGCGGTTTTCCACAATTTAGCGTTTCCAATATTGCGAACTCTTCCGCTCGCTGTTCCAAGCGATCAGCCAATGCGTTCAGAAGACGGGCTCGTTCAACAGGAGGTATCTCCGGCCAATCGGTTTCATCAAACACTCGTCTCGCCTCACGAATCGCCCGCTGTACATCTGCTACTCCTCCCTCTGCCACAACAGCGATAACTTCTCCGGTGGCAGGATTGACTATCTGGCGAGTGTTTCCTTGCTCTGACTCTACCCATCTGCCGGCGATATACATTTTTTCGCACGAATTGCTTGTGAAGGTCACAAGTTCTCCCCCTTTTGCAAATTGTTTCCTTAGTTTCACTCGCATGTTTCACTCGTAGTTGATACTACTAATTCTTAAAATGGGCTAGCGCTTGATACAAATCAGCTTCAAATCCGTCATTTCTTCCACTGCAAACTTGACCCCTTCCCTGCCAAATCCACTCTCCTTTACGCCACCATAGGGCATGTTGTCGACGCGGAAGGTTGGAATGTCGTTTATCATCACTCCACCAACATGAAGTTGTTCCGCCGCACGCATAGCCGCACGGAGATCGTTGGTGTACACACCCGCCTGAAGACCGTACCGGGAATCGTTCACCGCCTCAATCGCTTTATTTAAATCAACGAAAGGCGTAACGATTACCACCGGTCCAAAAACTTCTTGGCACGATACGGGCAATTGTTTGGACACATTGGT
>NZ_BDUF01000109.1:37557-43147 GCF_002335525.1 Effusibacillus lacus | reverse complement strand
TAAGATGGTCGGGGGGTACAAGCGGGATGACAATGGCTTTCCCCCAGTTTCGGCTACAGCTCCTTGTGAAACAGCTTCGGATACCCAACTGTCGATCCTTTCCACTTCATTTGCTGAGATCATAGCCGACAAATCGGTAGTCTCCTCAAATGGATCTCCCACAACCAATCGTTCCGCTGCATTCCGAAAAGCTGTTAAAAATGACCCAAACAGGCTTTCATGAACATAGATGCGTTGAATCGAAATGCACACTTGGCCGCTGAACATAAACGCTCCCCATACACATCGGTCGATCAACTCTTGGGAGATTTCCACGTCTTTGTCGATGATAACAGCCGAGTTACCTCCCAGTTCAAGCGTAACGCGTTTCAAACCCGCTTTATTTTTGATTGCGATGCCCACTTCCGGACTGCCAGTAAAGGTAATTGCTGCAACACGGGGATCGTGAACGAGCATTTCCCCGACTACAGAACCTCTACCAGGGATGACATTGAGAGCTCCTGCGGGGAGTTTGGCTTCTTCAAAGATCTCGGCCAGCACCAGGGCGCTGAGAGGTGTTTGGCCGGCTGGTTTTAAAACGACCGTATTACCCGCTGCAATCGCCGGACCTACTTTGTGGGCCACCAGATTGAACGGGAAGTTAAAGGGTGTGATCGCTCCGACAACGCCAATCGGCTTTCTCACGGTAAACGCGAACCGTCCTTCTCCCCCTGGTGCGGCATCAAGCGGAACAGTCTCTCCGTGAATTCGTTTCGCTTCCTCTGCCGCGAACTTATAGGTCTGAATGGTTCTCGCGATTTCTCTTCTGGCTGTTTTCAACGGTTTGGCTGCTTCCAGCGAAAGCAGCTGCACCAATTGCTCCTGGCGGTGAAAAATCAGATCCGCCACCCTCTCCAAAATTGCAGATCGTTCACTTGCAGGCATGCTGCTCATAATCCGGGTTGCGGCTTGTGCAGCTAGGATCGCCTCCTCTACATCCTGGTTATCGGCTTGAGCAACCTCGGCAATCAATTCACCCGTATAGGGAGCGGTAAGAGGAAGATAGTTATGCGCTTCTTTCCATTTTCCGTTAACATAGAGATGTTTTTTCATTGGACATCCTTTCCCTTGAGTTCGCTATACTTGTACATCTTTTGCAATGTTTCTGACATAATGCCCAATTCTTCATCCAATTGCTCGAAAGTGATCACCAGCGGCGTCAGGAAACGGACAACATTGCCGTGTATTCCGGCACTCAGCACGATTACGTCGGCTTCGCGACAAGCTTTCACGTATTTGGCGACAAATTCTGTTGCAGGCTGGCCCATGAAAGGATCGGAGAATTCAACCGCACACATCGCCCCTAGTCCGCGAACTTCTGCGATACATGGAATCTCTTGTTGTAAAGAGATGAAGGTATCGCGAATACGCTTGCCTATCTCAAGTGCTTTGTCCTGCAAATGTTCCCGTTCTATTTTCTCAATGACGGCAAGGACTGCAACGCAGCCGATGGGACTGCCTCCATAGGTTCCACCCAATTCACCCGAATTCGGGGCGTCCATGATTTCCGCTCTTCCGGTTACGGCACTGATCGGTATCCCGGACGCGAGGGATTTGGACAACGTGATCAAATCGGGTTCGATATCGAATTGAGTGGAGGCAAACAGTGTCCCCGTCCTGCCAAACCCCATTTGGATTTCATCCGCGATGAAGAAAATTCCATGGCGTTTGCAAATCTCAACTACCTGTTGAACAAATGATTTTGGCGGAACGATAAACCCGCCCTCTCCTTGCACCGGCTCCATAATGACAGCGACGATCTCTTCCGGAGCAACATGGGTATGCAGAAAGTCTTTGAACTGTCTCAGGCAAAAACGTGAGTACTCCTCGATACTCATACCGTTTGGGCGACGCAAAGGATAAGGAAACTGTGCTTTATAGGTTGCAGGTGCAAATGAACCCATCTGGAATTTATAAGGCTTTACCTTGCTGGTCAGTGACATGCCAAATAGGGTTCTTCCATGAAACCCGTGGGTAAACGAGACAATTCCGCTCCTCCCCGTGTGTTTGCGGGCGATCTTTACTGCGTTTTCACCGCTTCCGCACCGCTGTTTAACAGAATAGTCTTTTTTGGAAATCGCCCCGGTGTAATCTCTGCCAATTTCTCAGCCAATGCCACATACGGTTCGTACATGGCCACATGGAAACAAGAGTGGATATACTGCTCGGCCTGTTTTTGAATGGCTGACACCACTTCCGGAGGGCAGTGTCCCACGTTTAACGTGCTGATCGCACCGGCAAAATTCAGGAGCACGTTACCATCCACATCGTGAATGAGCGCTCCCTCCGCTTTCTTGACAAAAATTGGAGCGTTATTTCCCACTCCCCTCGGCACATACCGCTGGCGCTTTTCCAATAATTCCGCAGATTGGCGGCCTGGAATCGGAGTTGAAACCGAGACAAATTGCCTTGTCGTATGCATTCAGTTCACCCCCCCTTGTAAGTCGGCATATATGATTGCCTAACAATCTTCACTTGCACAAACCATGCCAACCTTTGCTAAATAAGCCGCATCCGGAAACCCTAATAGTCGCTTGCATGATTCAAGGCTCCATCTTGTATTTCTAAAAACTTCTATTCATTGTTACATATTGACCATTCATTTTTGAATAAATCAAAGAAGAACACCCAACTCGGGTGTTCCAGTGTCTTCAATAGCTACTTTTTTAACAACCTATTAAGCTTTTCAATTTGAGTTTCAATATATTGCACGCTGAAGTCCACCCCTAACACGGCAAATACTTGTCCCTTTTCGTCCTTGATCGGCACAATGCTTGATTTCCAATCACCGTACATATCATGATATTTGGGGGATATCACAATTTTTCCTTCCATTCCTTCCAGTACGGAGTTTATCATTTCCGGAGGACCTTTATATTCTTGTCCCGGTTTGATATCCAATTTTTTATCCGCAACCAGGTTAATGACCCGATTATCAGGCGTAGTTTTCCAAATGTAACTCCATTCAATCTCTCCTTCCTGTTCGCGTATCATCGTCAACCAGGATTGAAGTTTCCGGTAATGGGGATTCTCTGCTGTTATATTGCTTGCCAGAGCTTTGATAGATTCCACGTTTAAAGATGCGGCCAGAACTATCGAAACGGAGCGTAATTGTTTGTCCAATTCACTTTCCAAAACTTGTCTTCGTTCCGGAGAGAAACTTTCTGACAACTGTTCTTTCTCCAATTTGATCCGTAATTTTTGGTACTTGCGACTCATTGTAGGTTGGCTTATCTGCAGTGCTTTGGCTGCAAGATTAATCGATTTGTACTGCTTCATCGCCATTAGGATTAACTGTTCTTCAACAGATTCCAAGGCTTCCTGAAGGGGCATCAATTGGGTAACAAGCGGATTTGGCTTCCCTCCCCCGGCCTTGGGTCTGGAGATATAGTCAGAAAGCATGTTGGAATTTACCAATGATGACTCTGAGGTGACAACAATTCTCTCAATAGTATTTTCCAACTCGCGTATGTTGCCGTACCATGGATAATCCTTTAACAAATCTACGGCATCGAGAGTCAATACAACCTGTTTGTTATAAGTTAGATTAAATCTGGTCAAAAAGTGGTCGGTCAGGTAGGGGATATCACTTGGTCTTTCTCGTAAAGGAGGGATGTATATTGGGACCACATTGAGCCGGTAATACAGATCTTGTCGAAAAAGTCGCTCTTCTACCAGTGCTTCGATGTTTTTGTTGGTTGCCGCAATAATCTGCACATCCAACTTTATGGGGTCTACTCCGCCTAAAGGGATAACTTCTCGTTCCTGTATTACCCTTAACAGCTTGACTTGAAGATGCAAGGACATTTCCGTGATTTCATCGAGAAAAATAATCCCCTCATTGGCTTGTGTAAAATAACCGACTTTTCCGTTGGGGTCGGCACCTGTGAAAGCTCCTTTTTTATAACCAAACAACTCAGATTCCAGAAGGTTCTCGGGAATTGCTCCACAGTTGACCTTAATAAACGGTTTATCACACCGGGGACCCAGAAGATGAATGTGCCTGGCGATTACCTCCTTACCTACTCCGGATTCCCCGATAAGCAAAATTGTTGAGGATACATTTGCAACTTTTTCCACTTGTTTTTTTACCAGTTTCATATTTTCGCTGTGAGCAATAAAGGAATCTGCCCAGCTTTTAGGTAATGAAGCACCTGTTGGCTCAAAATTGGTTATCAGAGAGACATTGCTATGCTGATTTCCTTCTTTCATGACCCATCTCCTTCCCCCCAACATGAGAAACGCAGTCCTATTATACATAACTATATTCTTTTGTATTTCTATTTGTCCATAATATTAAGAAAATATAGAAAACCGTTCCCTTAGTTAATTATTCAAGAAGAAACGGTTTTCGTATAATAAGCGGTTAAATTTACCGGTATTCCATTGCATCATACACAAGCTCCGCTAAATCACGTACTTTCACGGTTAGCTCCGATGTTCTGACGGCATCCTCCATCATCATAAGACAGTACGGACAAGCGACTGCGATCGTCTGAGGGTTTACGCTCGTCAATTGCCGCAAGCGCAGTGTACTTATTTTTTCCTGTTCAGGAACCTTGTACCAATAATTACCACCTCCAGCTCCGCAGCAAAAAGATCGGTCTTTGGATTGTTCTATCTCTAAAAGTGGAGTATCAAGTACATGGGACAATGCCTGACGGGGTTCGTCCACAATACTGTTCCATCGGCTGAGATTGCAGGGATCATGGAAGACGACTTTTTCCAATTTCTTCGTTGTGACAGGCAACCGGTTTTGTTCAAGCAGTTGATGGATTAATACGGTATGATGGATCACTTCATAGTGGCCGCCAAACTCAGGATATTCGTTTTTTAGCATATTGAAGCTGTGGGGATCATGGGTTATGATCTTCTTCACATCATAGAATTCGAACGTTGCGATATTTTCCATGGCAATCAACTGAAAACGCCCCTCTTCCCCCATACGTTTTGCAATTTCTCCCTCATTCCGTTCTTGGTGTGACATGATGGCGAAATCCACTTCAGCAGCTTGCAATATTTTCACAAAACTTTTCACCACTTGTTGTGCCCGGGGGTCGTAGGCTCCAGCGTCTCCAATATAATAGAGGTATTCGGCATTGCGGTGTTGCTCCAGCAAAGGAACACCTAACTCTTCCAGCCAATCATTCCTTTTGTAAGAGGGAAGGCCAAAGGCATTATAATTCTGGTCCAAGTTGGAAAAGACAGCTGTCTTTTGCTGCTCCAGTCGATTTTCAGCGACCAGATACCGGCGCAAATCTATGATATAATCGACGTGATTAATCATCGCCGGACATTCTTCCACACAGGCCCCACAATTGGTGCAACTCCATACTTCGTTCTCCGTGATAAGGCCTGAACTGAAAAATCCCTCCGTTTGAATATTGAATTTATCATAGGTGCTTTTCAACTTTTGTACTATCGCTCTGGGACTTAACTCTCTGCCGCTGGCATAAGCAGGACACACCGAATCGCATCGGCCACAGTTAATACAGGCAGCCAGGTTAACGCGCTGCTTCCAGGACAGGTCCTCAACATTAGACAATCCGAT
>NZ_BDUF01000109.1:10143-37485 GCF_002335525.1 Effusibacillus lacus | reverse complement strand
CTTCAACTCATTGTCTTCTGCCAGTTCTTCCATTTCCGTCACCTTAAATGGAGTTGTCATCTTTGCCTTCGCTTGATCGAAAGGCAACAATACGAGATTGAGTGGAATAAGAGCAATATGTTTGAGGACGGTTAAAGGCAAGATTACAAACAAAGCCATGACTGCAACAAGATGGGACCACCAGATGGATACGTATGTCATACCAAGTGTGTATTGGGATAATGGGGTAAACAGATGAGACAGCCCAAAACCGACAAACGAATAGATCCCCCACGGAACCGGCTGTAAAGCCAGGCGAATTCCCTCCAGAACAAAGCCGGTTAGGGCAATGTACAGGAAGCTGCCAAGAATTACGTAACTTTCCCAATTGGAACGCAGATAAGCCGGCTTAGCCACGAGTCTGCGGTACAATGCGATCATGAGGCCGAAAATCAATAGTAGTCCTGATAAATCTAGCACCACTTCATATATCAAGTAAAACTTGCCTTTAATCAGGCTTTCAATTCCAAAATTCTTAAGTATATCCTGTTCCAGGAACACCAGAAACGTACCAAGAAACAACAGAATCATACTGTAAAAGATGCACATATGCATGAAACCGGACAGCTTCATCCGCCGAACTTTTTTCTGGGCTATGATATAGGACAGAAACCGTTCTTTGATTTCTTTCTTATGATATTTAAATGCCATTCGGGTTTCTTTTAGCAATTCTCCCAGCGTAAAATTGTAGTTGTTCAGCTTAACCTTCCCCATCCAGCAGACGACTGCCACTGCCAAAAACAAAATACCGTACATCAGATAGGGCGTCCAGTCGGGCATAAAGGGCAGATACTGCCGCATGATTTCGCTGTTCATTGTGCGGATACACCTCCTGTACTCGCTACCTGGTCAGGTTAGAAGGTAGGTTGAAGATAAATTATGGGACTAACATGCCTTGAAAACACATTAGTCCACATCATTATTTATTTATTAATTGGATAAGTTAGTATTAGTATGTTCGCGTTTGGGCCAACTCTTTCAAGTGAGGAATTGCTTCGTAAAGGTCTCCTACAATTCCATAGTCTGCCACCTCAAAGATAGGAGCGTTTTTGTTGTTGTTTATTGCCACAACCACTTGCGCGTCCTTGATACCAACAACGTGTTGAATTTGTCCGGAAATTCCGATTGCCAAATATAACTTGGGTGCAACGGTGGTACCGGTCAACCCCACTTGTCTTTCCAGTTTGAGCCACTTGTAATCTTCGACCAGAGGACGTGAGCAGCCCAGCTGGGCACTCAGTGCCTTTGACAACTCTTCAACCAGTGGAAGATCTTCTTTCTTGCTTAAGCCTCTTCCAATTGCCACGATTCTCTCGGCATTCTTGAGGTCGACCGCCTTCTCGATCGGACGTCTCTGGACCACTTTTTTCCGTACCGTACGTGGCTCGGCATCCTCTATGAGGACCTTCGCCTGTTGCTGAACAATTCCGCTCCATTTGTCCCGGCATATATTTTCATGTAAAGTACAAACTGCCGGATATTTCATGGCATAAGTGCCAGTAACTACCCCACCATAGAGCATTTTTTCAGCAAATAGGGTATCAGTATCACCAGAAATGCTTAGGCAATTGGTGATGCAGCCTGCATCCAGTTTTGTACTGACACGTGCCGCTACTTCCGTTTCAAACGGTGTATGCAGCATCAACAAGATTTGGATGTTGTATTTTCTAATCACCTGTTCGAGGATAGCGCTGATTGTTTCCGAAAAGACCGTCTCTTCCTGTATCTCTACGGCAATGATTTCATCTACCCCTGACTCAAGCAATTGTAAGGCTGTCACTTTTGCGTCAACACCGGCAACAAGCAGCATAATACTGGCTGGGTGGACCTTGTCGGCCATATTCTTGCATGCCTGCATCAAATTTGGCAGTTTAGCACGATCACTGCAAAACAGTAGAATACGGAAACAGTTCATCCTACAACACTCCTTCCTCCACCAGGTGTCTCATTAACTGTTCGGACGCAGTTTTCATATCACCTTCGATCACAATCCTCTTTCTCTCCGCCGGAACAACCTTAAACCCGGTGAAATGGACATGATTACCTGTAGGTTCTTCCAGACCGAGATCATCAATAATCCATTTTACGATTCGGTTTGCCTGCACTTTCATCACTTGAAGGGCTGTTGGGAGACGAGGAGTGTTGATGCTCCTGTCCACCGTGAGTACCACTGGGAGTTGGGAATTTATTGTTTCCATCACTTGATCGACACGACGCTCAACTGTCAAACCATCAGGTTCAACATCCACTTTGTTTACATAAGCAACATGCTCCATGTCTAACCATTCAGCCAAACTTGGACCTGTCAAACTGTTCCCCCTGTCTTCGGAGACAGTCCCACAGAAGATAAGATCAAACTTACCCAGTTTCTTAATGCCTGCTGCCAAGACTTTTGCGACCTGTATGGGATCATCAAGGTTTACCCCGCCTTCGTCGATCAGATAGGCTTTGTCAGCCCCCATCGCCAAACCTTCTTTGACGGTTTTAAATGCTTCTTTCGGTCCGACTGTAAGAAGTGTTACTGTTCCTCCAGTGGTTTGCTTAATCCTGACCGCTTCCTCTATTGCGTTTTTGTCATAGTCATTGATCTTTGTGGGAATCCCCCGTAGAACAATTTCTCCCGATTTTTTGTCAACCCTTACTTCCGTCGAATCTACAACGTGTTTCACGCAAACCAGAATGTCCATTGACAACCTCCTTGTAAATCTAACCTGTAAAATTGATTGAAGAACCACCGGACGGATCTGCATGCCGCCCGGTAGCGCAATACTGCCTACTCTTCCGAAGGAGGAGGCATAATCTTATGGGTAAAATGGTCATGCATCCAGTCCAGATACATCAAGCGGCACTTAATGATTCTCTCCCGCTCTGCTTCGTTCATCTCCTGCTGCTTAACATAATCCTGCATGCGCTCCGGGTCCACTTCATAGTGTCCGTTTGTCACCAATACTTTTTCTGCCATACGCTCACTCTCCCTGTTCGGTAATCCCCATCGCTTTTGCCATCAGTTCCAGCAGATGGACTGGTGCAACATCTATACCTGACTTTACCTGGGCTTCTGTCAGGTGATCCTTGCAATGGGGGCAAGCCAAAATAAGCGTATCCGTCTGCAGGTCCGCTGCCCTGCGTAATCGGGTCTGCCCAATCTTGTAGGCGATATCCGGGTGAATTTTTTTGAAGCTGGCTGTACCGTTTCCACAACAGTAGTTCCACTGGGTAACTGCACTCTCGTTTACAAAACTGATGCCGGGAATGTTCTCGATGATATTTCTTGGTGATTCGTTGATGTTGCACATCTTGTTCAACGAGCACGGGTCGTGATAGGAAGCATTGATGTTCACAGTATTTAAAAACTTTATTTCTCCAGACTGTACCAACTCCCATAAATAGTCGGTAACAAAAACAACCTCAAACGGAAGTGATCCAAGATACTTGGGATATTCGCGGACAAAGTAGACATATTCGTGGGGGTTAACGACCACTACTTTTTTAATGCCGGTTGCCTGCAGTTTGCTCACATTTTCCTTTGCATGTTCGATCCAGGTGTTCAAATCGGTTTCTAACAGTTCGCCGTTGGTGACCGCCGGTTTTTTTAAGATGGCAACTTTCTTACCGGCATGAATCAGAATCTGTGCGGTTAATCGTGGGACCTCGGACGTTTGTGTAGCGCTAAAATAATCAACAAACAGGATCACATCTTCCAGTACTGCTGTTTGATTTGTCATAACCTTCACCCCGCCATAGTTACATTTAGTCCTTTGGCCCACTTCGTCAGTTCTTCCTCAGGACCGTTATACAGATTCATGTGGCTTTCAATGTATTTTTTTACCTCATCAAACCCATCGTACGTGCGACCGGCATTGATCAGATCTCTCCTGACTTTGCGAACCAAATCCACGGTAGTTGTTTCATATCGATAGAAATCAGCAGCAAATAATGTGGTTGGACAACGCAACTCACAGCCGCCACACTCCAGGCAGTAAGTAAAGTCATCAAGGATGTCCACAAGGTTCTCCAAACCTTCAGAAACGGCTAAAAGTGTCGTCTGGAATCCATAGGACGTGTGGCTTTCGTTTCGTTCTTCACGATATACCGGACATACTTCCCGGCAGAACTTATGTCGGCAGGAAAAGGTTGCGTAACATTCCTTCTGCATTTCCAAACTCAGTGGTTCGCCCTCTTTAAATCTGAAATCCATGTAATGTTGTTTTTTGGAAAGCAGTTCCGTTGTCATTTAGTTCTCCTCCCTATAAGCGTTATCAAGAAGATATTTGCCAGGATTCATAATGTTGTTGGGATCAAGCATACGCTTAATTTTTTTCATCAGCTCATACTGCCCCTCTGCCAGCTCCTGATAACAAACCACTTCCTCGTCACCAGGTCGTGTTCCGCCATGACAGGAGGAAATGGAACCGCCGGCCTCAATCACGACTTCGGCAATTTCCTGTTTCATTTTCAACCAATCTTGCCAGATCTCATCAGTCATCATTAGCTCATTGACGCCGATGTCGATCTCTGTGAGGTAATCGCCCCAAGGTTTGAAAGCGTTGTTGGTATACATGAACATGCCCCAGTTGTCAAACATTCCGTCATACTTGGCAATGTATTTATCAACAATTTTGTGCCACTTTTTCATGACCATCGGCAGTTCCGAGTAGTTGATTGCGGCGTCCTCACAGTGCCATGAAAGGAGCACTACTTGACCGTCCGAGCGGCGCCCGTGAAACGGAATGTGATAGCGATCATGGCGGGATGCCCAATCTCCCTCGGACATTTCCCGTCCGAGATAGGTTCCGTCGCAGCCTTCGCATATTTTGAAAATAACCTTCCTTGCTTGGCTCACTTCCGCCTCAGTACCGTAGCAGATGGTGGCCACAACAGAATTTACCCATTCAGGAAGCGGAATAAATGCTTCATCATCACGACGTAAATAGTCGATTTTGCGCTCATCGAACATGACCACCCCGCTTAGAGTTTTCAATCCAGATTTTCCAAGTTCATAAGCAGTTTTGTATGCATCATCGAAAGTTTTGAACGCAAAGAAAGCGGGGAACTCTACTTCCGGTTTCGGGAACAACTCTAGAGTGGCTTCCGTTACAACTCCGAGTGTGCCTTGGTGTCCGATAAACAAGTCTTTCAAACGGAAGCCTACTGAAGATTTGCGGACCTTTCTGCCACCTCCCTCCCCGACTCGTACAACGTCTCCTGTAGGCAGTACAACCTCCATACTTATGACAAGGTCGCGAGTATGACCGTAGCCGGCACCAATCAAACTAAAACCTCCCGCACCTAAACGGCCTCCAACTACAGAACCGATGTAGCCTGCCGGATCGTCAGGATGCCACCAGCCAAGTTCCCCCACAACCCGGTTTAGCTCCAACAGGTTAATCCCCGGTTGAACTGTTACGCACATGTTCTCTTCATCAATCTCGATAATTTGGTTCAAACGCTTCATGTCAATGACGATTCCATGGCGTAGTGGAACTGCGCCATCGGCAAGACCGACTCCCCCACCACGTGGAACAATCGGGACATGATATTTATTGGCGATTCTAACGATATGAATCACATCTTCTGTGGATGTGGGCAATACAACAACGTCCGGCAGATGCTTTTTCCATTGGTGAACAGGAAATGGTGCTGCTGAAGCGCTACGCAATGCTCTGTGCCGCATCTCTGTAAGCACATTTTCTTTTCCAATGGCGTCAATCAGTTCTTTTATAGCTTCATTGACATGTAACGACGTGGTCGTCATGTGAACTTCTCCCTTCTTTTTTTAATGCTTATCATAGGGTTTTTTCCTTATGGCGCCATGAAAGAAAACCCAAATTCAGCTTCGGAAAAAAGCCAGGCACCTCAGCTTTGTATTGCTGGTACTCTTCCCCAAAACGTGTTTCCACATCTTTTTCTTCATGTAAAGCCAGCTTGTAATAGATCACTAGCAAGAGGGGCCACAAGATGATTCCGGTGATTGTCGGCCATTGAACTACCTGACCGAGAGTCAACAGCATCAAACCGATGTACTGTGGATGTCGGACGTAGGAATAGATACCAGTCTTTATCACTTCATTCCCCCGTGAGTGGATTTTTTTCCATCCGAGATAGATAATCACAAACCCCAGGAAAATCAAGACACTGCCTATGAATCGAATTGCAAACGGTACGGGGTAGAAATGCATCAAAAATTCCGACATCAGTGGCTGCAAAAGAAAAATTGTCAACGGGATGCCATACATCTCGAAATACAAAGCGATGACAAAACCGACAAGAATACCTTTACTTCGAAAATCCACCTTTTTTGGCTTGAGGAAAGAGCTGCTGATAAAGAAAAACAATACTACCAAATGCACGATAATGGAGATGATCACCAGATCCCAACGGCCCCAAAGCACTCCCGATTGAGGAATCAGAGAATTATCCATGCTGGGTTACCCCGCTTTGCTGAGCACTTTCCACGTCCTGATCCAATTTAAAGATGTACTTCGCAGCTAAGTAATGTACGAAAAGCGCGACAAAGAACGTTGGAATTCCTGCAGATATATAGGTGAATAGGGTACTAGCTTCGTCCTTGATCGGATTGTATACAGTCCAATAAAAAACTGTCGCTACGATGAAGCTTACAAGGGAAGCTGGATTAAATCCTTTCCAGTACTGGTAAACTCCACCTCTCCTATATAGGTCACGAACATTAATTTTCTGTTTCTTTACGAAGAAATAGTCAGCGATCACAATACCGCTGTAGACGGCCATTATGAATGAGATGAACGCAAGGAACTTGCTGTACGCGTCGTAAAAATCCGGGCTAAGCATCAAAAATCCAGCAGGAATCGTAGTTGCGATAGCCCATCCCCACTTTTTGCTCGGAAACAGCGTTTTAAAACTAAGCGCTTGTGAATACATCAGTACAACAGCAGATGTTGTGTTTGCCAAAATAAGGAGGAGAAGTCCCAATACTCCCCAACCGGTTCCGCCGAACGAAATCATCCAATCGGTCGGATCTGTTGACCCGACCAGCAGCGCAGTAAGTGCCCCCATTATGGCGGCCACGTTGAGGAGAACACCGAATCCCCAGAATCCTCCTGAATAGGCAACTTTTTCGCTAACTGTAAGGCGGCTTGACGCGCCAAGATAAGGAAGCCAAGAAAATCCGAGTCCGACGTTCCATTCAATGGCGGTCGCCATGGTACGAGCAAACGTGTCATAGGGCTGCTTGGGCTGCAACTGAAAGACTTTGTCAAATCCTTCTTTAATAAAAATGATAATAATCAACCCTATAAGGATTAACATGATTGATGGCACACCTATACGTGTAAACCACTTGATCGCGTTAGGTCCCTTGAAAGCGATGAAGAGTGAAAATGCAAAAGCAATTAATGAAAATACAGGGGCTCCTCCGTTACGCGATGTCCAAAATTCGTTCCCGTTGACCAAACCGATAATCTTTATCGCTGATTCACCGATCATAAAACAAGAGATTGAAATCCAACCAAGATTCAAGATAGAGAATAATATGAAGAAAGCGTCAGATCCCAGATAACCAAGTGCACTCCGAAATCCTATAAATGTTTCGACTCCGTATCTTGCAAAGTAAATTGCAATTGGCATAATTAAAAAAACCGGGAAAGCGTTTCCAAATAAAATGGCGACAATGGAATCTTGTGCATTCAATACCAGACCGGTATAACCCCCCACCAAAAAGCACCAAGCTGCAATGCCAAACCCTATTTGAATAAATAGGAAGTCCCAAAAGCGAAATTCTCTTTCTGTTTTCTTGGCCGGAAGGAATCCAAACTGAACTTCTCTCTCAATTGCCCTCGTGTTGGAACTCATCAGAGGTCACCTCCATCATTCTATTTCGGCAGTTCATGTATGATTTGCGATTGTAATGACAAACATTACGATGATGAATACAGTAACCAATACTGGAAATACAGCATCAGCTAGTTTCATTCGCTCGACAAACGTACCATCGTCACCCTCTTCCATCATCGTGATACGCTGATCTAATTCCTTGAACAAATCCCGAACAAACGGATCATGATGTGTATGGATGTGTCTTAACAAATAATCGTTGTGAGGCATATCCCCACCTCCTCCAGTAATTTTCTACGTGTTCTCAATATGCAAGTTCCATGCCATTCAATTGGTAGTTATTACACCGCGATTTGTATGAATTCTTTATTAATTCTGTATTTAACTTTGAATAAACGCATTCAGGATTGAATACTGCTTTCATTTACCAAGGTCGCATCCCGTAACAAAAAGGGACGAACCAATATTTATCGGTCCATCCCTATCTAACAGTCTTCAATTGTCACATGCGGCCGATCCATTCGGCTACCTGTCAGGCGATAATCTGCAACTCCTTTATCATTGCCCCCATAAGTACATCAGGGTGCGGTTGATCACCACGGCCAGTCCGTAGATCCAGGCTAAACCAGGCTTCCCGGCGGTGAACAGAGCAACAGCCGGTAACCCGAAGACAACCAACTCCAGGAGCAGATGCAACGGCGCAGACAACTGCACCGACGCACCGGGGGCACCGAACGTGGCCCAAACCACCGCAATTAACAGTGGAGCGCCGAAGCCCAATCCGATCTTCACGATCAGTCCTCTTCCGGTCCGGAAACCCCAGTAACCCAGCGCGGCTAGGGCGCACAGTTCCAAGAGAAACCGTAAAGCCAAGTTGGCAGTTTGAATCACGAACAAAAAAAATTCATGTTTACCTCCTTCCCCCTTCATTCAGATCTTGAATTGGGGTTTGCATTTTGCTTCATCGTGTGGATTCCTGCAATAAAGGTATCGATCAGCAGACGAAGGCTCACATCAAGATCAAGAGGAAGTCCAAATCCCCCACTCTGTTCGAGCAAAGCGAAGCCGTGGAGAATGCTGCGAAGACCACGCGTAGCGTGGAGCTGTTCCATACCGTAGATGGCAAGGTTTTTACGCAAGCCGTGCAAACCGTCCACATGATTGTATAAAGAAGGGGGACGTATCCTGAGTTTTTTGGCCAATGAGGCCAATGTTACTTCATCGAGGCCATATGTGTCGGCAATTTCTGTGTCGGCTTGTAAGATAGTATGCAAATCAAGACCGATTCTTGGGGACATGTCAGTTGCTCCTTTGCTGTTGAATACGTTCGAGATTCTGTTCGGCTTCGGCAATGGCGCGCTCTATAGCAGTTCCCGGTTGTTTCATCATTTGTCCGTGCCCAACGGACAGCAATGAAGGGCGGTACCCCCACAGTTTGCGTGCACTGTCCAGCGCAGCCTGCTTATTCCATGTGGCCATAGCAGGGAATGGAAACCACAGCCGAAGTTGTCCCGCTACCGCAATACCTCCCTTTGTCTGAAAGGCGTCACCGGCGATTAAGGCGTTGTTGCGTGTGTCGAGAAATGCCATCGAACCAGGCGTATGTCCCGGTGTGGACACAGCAAGCAGTGAACCGATCCGATCTCCCTCTTGGAGGAAAATGTCCGCCCGCGTATTTAGTTTTTTGCGTACTCCGCCGCGAATTGGGGTATCCGGTTCGTTCGGGTCTAAGGTGCGGTCTCCCGCCATCAACCGGGCATCCGGGCTGGAAATATGGACGGGAACATCCGGAAGAACCTGTTTAAGTGCGTCAAGGCCACCAACATGATCCTCGTGGGCATGGGTCAGAAGAATCCGTGTAATCGGTTTTCCGATCTGGCCGGCCGCCTGCAGAATTCCCTTCGAACTGTAAGGCAGTGCAGTATCAACCAGAGTCAACTCGTCTTCTTCCACATTAGTTTTTTAAGCAAATTTTTCCTTCCGTAAGGGGAAACGATCAAGCGATATTCCCAGCTGATCACGCTCGGCAGGGTACAAACCCCGGAGGACATTGCCAACTTTGTATCCTATCTTGCTTCCAGTGACTCTGATTATATGACTGATCAATCGGTGATGATCGACGGCGATATTCTCTTCTCATGACGACAATATAACGGGGATAACTAAACAAGAAAGCCGGTTCTCTAAAATGAAAGAGTACCGGCTTTTGCATTTCTATTTCCTATCCTCAAGCGTCCTTGAATGAGCTTATTCTCTGGGACTCACTAAAATTATCACATGATTCTTTTCCTTCACTAACGTTTCAAATCCGCCTTCGATAATCTCGTTCATGCCGATTTTCTTTGTTATCAATTCGTCAGCCTTGATGGTTCCGCTCGCAAGTTGATCAATGCGCTTCATACATCGGACGCATCAAGATCTCCATAATACGGCTTTTTGGATTCTGATCCAGGACAAAACGAACTGCCTTCACGATATCTTCAGCATCGAGAAACTCATTCATCCGTGGATCTCCCTCAGTGCGACCAGTACCAATCGCAAAATGGGTATGGATGCCACCCGGACAAACATTGGTCACCTTGATCCCGAAGGGGCGCAGTTCCTGGTCGAGCGCCTGACCAAATCCGACTTGGGCAAATTTGGTGGCACAATAGATGCTCTCCTGCGGAAGTCCTTTTATCCCGGCCACGGACGCGATATTGATGATGTTCCCCTGCCGGCGTTCCTTTAAATGCGGCACGACATAATAAGTGTAAAGAAACGTACTGCGCATATTGCTGTTCATCATGTCATCATAATCGGCAACCGTCAACTCGTCGAGCGGTCCGTATTTTCCCATGCCAGCGTTGTTGATCAAAACATCAACCTGACCGAATTGTTTTAAAACCTCCTGCACAATCTCTTGTGCCAGATGTTCATCAGCAGCATCTCCTGCCCGAAAGATTACGCGGGCAGAAGATGCTCCCAGTTCATTGACAAGTGAAGTCAAATCCGATTCGGAACGGGTGATCATCCCAAGATTGTACCCGTCTTCATATAACGCTTTGGCAAGTGCCCGGCCGACACCTTTGCCGACTCCTGTAATGACCGCCACTTTACTCATTCTCAATCTTCTCCTTTATAAAAATACGGTATCGAATTACCCGATTCGCCACTCTTCCGGCAAATCAATCACAGGTTGCAAACTCTCCCACCCTGCCGCAATCCGCTCCTGAACCGCTTTCCAGGGAATGATCCCTGTCACCGCATCCGGTTCCTCTACACTGCTGTCCACATAGGACAGAACATCTCGCAAAATGCGCCTCCAATCGTCTTTGCCGGAATCTCTTTCAGGATCGGGCATCGCCATATCCAAAGAAGTCGTCAATCCCAACTGCTTGACCTTTTTAAAGATTTTTTTCAATTCGATTCCCTCATGGATGAACAATCGCTTCATCAACGGCGGGTATCCCAAGTGAAACAGGCGGGCGCCATGCAATTCGGAATACCGGACATCGTCCGCACAAAACGTATCGTTCGCACCCGGATTATGCAAGAAAATACGGTCCGTGCCAGGCGGATTGAGAACGATCGAATAGGAGATCTCAACATTCTGTGCAACAATCATCCCTTCCGTCAAACGAGAGTCATATCCGCGAATCACATCGAGTATCACTGTGCCGAATAGATTATCGCCGACTTTCCCCATCAGGCCGGTCGACACACCAAGGCGGTGCAATACCAGGCCAGTATTGGATACGGGGCCTCCGGTTGAAATTATCGCCATACCTGTTTCAATGAGAGACCCCGGTCGGAACAACATGCCGCTCGCGTCCGATCTTGCGTAGATCGTCGGAATGATCTCAAGGCAAATGTGGCCGTCAACGACCACTTCCGGTGAACGGTTCATATGGCTCGATCCTCCTTCAAGAACCGGTCCGTCGCATAAAAACGCCTATTTCCCGGAACGGGTTTCCGCCATAGAAACCGTCCGGCCTAGGGATACCGTCTGGCCAGACCGTTGGGATTCCAACGCAGCGGTAAACAGTTGATGGGTGAAAGCGGCTTCATTCGGTGCAATAGAGGCGCCTGTCCGGGACTCAGTTGGATCGCATCGGGATTCGCCTAGACGATCATCTGAACCGTTTTTTTCATATCCTCAATCCCGGACAGAAAACTCATTTCATTGAAAAAACCGTGGTCGATCGCTACGTCAAAACATTTGCCGTCTTTTGCAAACAAACGGTTCAGTCGCGGCTGAATCGAAGGCATGGAAAATCACTCCCCGATTACCGGAATCCGCTTAATGGCCGGATCTGTAAAAATGTCGTACTCATCGCGGTTGGTGCTGGAAAACTCTGAGACGATCGTCCCTTCCTCACTCGCCTGGAACCAATGTTTTGTGTGCGGTGGGATCGTGTATTGCTCTCCCGGCTTTAACACAAACTCGTGGCGAACCGTATAACAGGCTTCTTTTCCTTCCGGAATCACACTCTGGATCTCCGGTGAAGCGGGACCTTCCACATACAGATAAACCGTGCCGTACCTGCAGCGGAACGTTTCTTGCTTGCCTTCTTCCCCGTTTACATCGGGATGCAGGTGTTCCGGACAGGTCTGCCGCGGGAACAGCACGAGTTCTTTTGCGCAATAACGGTCTGTATTCACATAGGTGATCAGTTGCAACCCTTCCACTTCAAGGTTTTCCAGGCCAAAATCAGCAACTTCGACCGCTTCCTGTTCTTCCGGAGTCAGGACGATTCCCGCTTTTTGCAAAAATTGCAAGGTTCTGTCCCGCATCTCTGCATATTGTTTGCGTGTCAACATTGACGATTCCTCCTCAAATTCCCATCAAATGTTCGAGCACGTACATTTCAAGGCCTTCGTAATCTCGGTCGGCAAGAAATTCTTTTTCCTTTTCCCGATCATAGGAACGGACTTTTTCTATCAGATGCAAAAACAGTTTTTTGCTGTTTGCCAGATGTTTCACGGATAGCTCCTGCGGTTGCGTTCGCATCGCCTTCACGTCCAGTCCCAAAAACTCTCCGTTTTTTCCGTATCCATACTCTTCGAGCACACGAACCTGGTTGAACGCACGCCTCAAATTGTCGTCGGCAAACGCCTTGTCCTGATCGTACTTCAGTCCGTTTAGGCCATTTCATCGGACGGATCGAGACCTGCCAGAATGCAATGGGCGGTTTCGATCAAGCCGCCGACGCGCTTCTCGTCAATGGTTCGATAGGCCAGAGCGATTGCGAGCCCGATCGTTGGAATGTAATCGTGATCCATCGGTTCATTCGGTTTCGGTTCGATCAGGATGCGGATTTCCTTGTCATAGGCCAACAGTTTATAGATTGCCTCGACGATTAAATTCACCGATTCCCGCGCGTTCTTGGCCTCCCGGATGTACGTTCCTTCACGGGCAAGCCACAACACCAGTTTGTTGGTTCCCATTTCGCGCGCGATATCAATCGACTGGTGAATCGCTTATTCCCTTTCCGCCTTACAGTTGGAAGTGAAGGCCCCGTCAATCGTGCTCGGACTTTCCCACAATCTTGGCGCCACCATTTCTGTTTCCATTCCCAAATCATCCAACATGAGCCGGACTTCCCGCGCGAGCATAATTACTTGCTCATAAGAAAGATGGTCGATGTCGGGGACTATGTCATCGTCATGGAACTGGACGCCTGCAACCCCCAACTCCCGGTAAAAAGCCAATTTTTGCCGGAAGTCAAAAGGCTTTCGTACGGGCGGTCCGAAGGGATCGGCTCCCTCATGGATATTCCACGGACCGAACGAAAAACGGTATTGCGGGTTTACTTGATCGGACATGCAATACCCTCCTCTCAATACTGTTGCTTTTCTAACTCAGACAGACGATGAAACTGGTTTTGCAAGACTCCGTACATCTGACGGTAAATTTTGTAATACTCATCGTACCGTTGCAGCCGTTCCGGGTTCGGCAGAATCCTGTCTTCCGTCCGGATGAAATTTTCACAGGCTTCCTCAACACTCGGGTATAACCCGGCTCCTTCACCTGCCAACAAGGCAGCTCCATATGCGGGCCCTTCATCCACCGCCAACGATACCACTTCAATTCCCATGATATCGGCAATGATCTGTCTCCATACTTTCGACTTAGCACCTCCACCTGTAACGCGAATCTCAGAAAGCGGTATTTGCAGCTGCTTCATAATCTCAAGTGAATCCCGCAACGCAAACGCGACACCTTCCAGTACGGCACGTGTCATGGCTGCCTTGTCATGCCGCAGCGTCATTCCTATGAATGCCCCTCTAGCATCGGGATCTGCATAAGGTGTTCTTTCCCCCAGCAGATAGGGAAGAAACAGCAGGCCGTTTGAGCCGGGCGGAACGGTATCGGCCGCTTCGCACATCACATCATACACACTGCGTCCGCTCTGCTTTGCGATCTGTTCTTCCTGCTGACCCACATTGGTTCTCCACCACTTCAAACATTCGGCTGCAGAAAGGATTACACCCATCGTATGCCATTTGCCTGCAACGGCATGGCAGAAGGAATGCAACCTGTTTTCTATATCGACAAGCGGTTGGTCGCTGTGTGCAAAAACTACGCCCGAGGTACCCAACGACACAAGAACTCTGCCTGTCTTGACCACGCCGGTACCGACTGCGCCCGCAGCATTGTCACCGCCGCCTCCAACCACCGGAACCCCTTTTTTTAAGCCCAATCGGTCCGCAACCTCCGAAGTGATGACTGAGCTCACAAAGTGAGATTCATGGGCGGCAGGCATCCAGTCTGCAGGAATGTCCAATACATCGAACATCTCTTTTGACCACGTCCGCCGAACAACATCAAACAGCAGGGTACCGGAAGCGTCCGACACTTCAGTCGCAAGTTCACCCGTCAATCGGAAGCGGATGTAATCTTTCGGTAACAGGATGTGTCTGATATGCCGATAGATTTCAGGTTCATGTTTTTTGACCCATAAAATTTTCGGGGCCGTAAAGCCAGTTAATGGCCGATTTGCGACCCATCGGTTCCACTTTTCCGGTCCGACATTCTTTTCTATCCATTCGCACTCTGCGGCTGTCCGTTGGTCACACCACAAAATCGCCGGTCGCAGAACCTGTTTGTTCTCATCAAGAAACACGGAGCCATGCATTTGGCCGGACAGCCCGATTCCCTCAATCTGCCTGGGATCAACGCCGCTTTTCTTGAACAAGCCGTCCAGCGCGGCAACGGTTGCGTACCACCAGACTTTCGGGTTCTGTTCCGCCCATCCAGGAAAAGGTTGTTCAAGCGGATAACCGGCAGTTTCACTGCCGATCATCCGTCCTTCCTGATCTACCAGGATCGTCTTTACGGAAGAAGTGCCAAGATCAATCCCCAGCAAATATTTCATCTATTACTCTCCGTTTCTGCGAGCCAGCAATTCTTTCACATACCGCTCGTTCAATCCGATCACTTCAAACACTACCTGATAAGCGCGCACCGCATTTTTCTGCTGTTTCGCTTCATAGAGTGCCTCGTGGTTGATTTTGCGCGCCAGATCATCAATAAATTCCCATTGAATCACGCTTTGTTTGACCGCTTCCACCTGGTCTTCCGTGTACGGATACAGGTCGAAACCGATTCGCTCCCCGTGGTTGCCGTAACCGACATCCTGCAGTTCTTTTGCCAGTTCCAAAGTTTCCATAAAACGCAATGCACCGACCATGTTGTCATCGTCAAAATCGCCCCAACCGCTGTTGCCATGCTGGTGACCCAATTTGCCTTCCATCGCAAGCAAACGCGCGTATTCGGCAAGGTTTTCTCCGTTCATGATCAGATGCTGCCAGTCCATGTTGACGAGCAGATTCGAGGTGTCGACCCCGTGCTCCTTTACCTTTTGGATCGTAAACAGCGTCATGCCGATTGAACGCATCGCAATTTTCATCGCAGGTTCACTGTTTTTGTGTTCCAAAAAGATTTTTACGCCGTATTTTTTCGCATGCTCGGTTATCTCTGCAATCGCATCAACGAACCATGTCCACATGTCGGCATAGTTGGTCATAAAGGGATAGTTGTATCCCTCGGCACCGGGCCAGATGATGAAATGCGATTTCAGGGATGCCGCCATATCAATGCCCGCTTTGACAATCGAAACGGCTTCCTGCCGAATCTTTTTGTCAGGGTTGATGAACGAACCCAACGCAAATTTCGGATTCACGTGATTCCCGGCCGCAAGGGCATAGATGTCTTTGCCTTGCGACTTTAATACCTGTTGAATCGCTTCCGCGTTTTTCTCGTTGATTTCACCCGGGTAGTGGTATTCAAATCCGTCGATCCACGGACCCAGTCCTTTTGCCACCCGTTCCGTCTTTGCCACCATGTCTTCTTCGATCACTTCCGGATGGTAACCGGTCGGCACAAATCTGGTCGCATTCGGTCCGAATGCCCAAATGCCCACACTGTTTTTCACTCGCTTACTCATCAATTGCCACCTCTTCTCCCGTTTTGATTGCTTGCAGAACCGCATCGATCACTTTCATGTTTTTCAATGTGTTTTCTCCCGAGTATTCCGGTTGTTGGCCGCTTAAAACACAATTGGAAAAATGTTCCACCTCTTGTTGATACTGATTTGCCACGATTGCGATTTCTTTTTTGGCAAGTTCCTGATGAATCTCGATGATCCCCCGTCCGCCATGGATGTCTGGCCGGAATGCCTGGGGAACCCGAATCGTTCCTTTTGTGCCGACAACTTCATATTCGTTGCGCATCGCCATATTAAAACTGCAGTCAAAAATCGCGTGAATCCCGTTGGCAAAATTCAGGATCGCCCTTGCGTCCGTATCGACACCGTTTTCGATTTCGCCAAAAGCACGCACGCTGACAGGTTCGCGTCCGAGGATGTAACGGATCGAGTTGATGCAGTAGCATCCGATGTCATACACCGCTCCCCCGCCCATTTCGGAAGCGAGACGGATATTTCCCTCCCGGTTTTCCATGAAAAAGGAAAAACTGGCCCGCATCAGTTTGACACCACCAATCACGCCGTCCTGTATCAAATCTTTCACTTTTTGGTGCTGCGGGTGGAAACGATACATGAACGCCTCCATGAAGAGCACGTTACTTTTGCCACATTCATCCAGTATTTCTCGAACCTCACGGGTATTTAACGCTGCCGGTTTTTCGCATAACACGTGTTTTTTTGCCCGCGCCGCCTGACTCGTCCATTCACGGTGCAAATGGTTCGGCAGTGGAATGTACACTGCATCTATCTCCGAATCGTCCAGCAACGATTGATAGCTGTCATAGAATTTGGGAATTTCCAGACGTTCGGCGGCACTTTGCGCCTGCCCGCTGCCGCTTGCAATCGCAACCACTTCCGCGTTGACGGCCCGGTGAATGGCAGGAATCAATTGTTCGCAGGCAATGTTGGCAGTGCTAAGGACACCCCATCTCACTTTACGACTCATTAGTTTTCCTCCTCGTTAGTAAGAATTTATTAAGCCACCTTCCCGGATTTCTTCCGGTTTTGGCTGTAGATGTCGATCCAAACGGCCAGGACCAGGATCGCTCCTTTGGTAATCTGTTGCCAGAAGGATTCGACGTTCATAATGCTCATCCCGTTATCCAGGGAAGCCATTACGAGAGCTCCGATAATGACACCGCTGATTTTTCCGCGTCCCCCCATCAAACTGGTGCCGCCGATCACACAGGCCGCGATTGCGTCCAACTCATACATGGTACCGGAACTGATCGTTGCCGCATTCAATCGGGCCACCTGCATGATGCCGGCAATCGAGGCCATCGTCGCACTTAGAACAAACACCATCAATGTACGCCTCTTGATGTTGATCCCTGAAAGTCTTGCAGCCTCGTTGTTGCCGCCGATCGCATAAATGTGCCGACCGAACGTTGTCTTATTGGCCAGGAAGGTAAAAATCACCGCGAAGATGATGACCAACAGGAATGGAAAAGGTACGCCTTTATAACTACTCATGAGAAAGATAAAAATAAAGGTCAGTGCAATAAAAAAGACTGCTTTCCCCGTGTCAATCAGAGGCGAACCCACTTCAAACCCATACTTGATACGGGAACGGCGTGCATTCCATAATCCGTAGAGTAGGGCCGCGGCGATAACAATGCCGAGAAACAATCCCACTCCCTGAGGCAAATACGACTGGCCGATCGTCCGGAAACTTTCCTGCATCGGTGCAACGGTTTGTCCCTTTGTAATACCGGTCAGAATCCCTCGAAACGCCATCATTCCACCGAGAGTGACGATAAACGCCGGGACTGAACGATAAGCGACCCACCAACCTTGGATCAAGCCGATCAGTACACCAGCGAGGATGGTTACAATCACCACCGACCATGTCGGCCATTTGGCCCATACCTGCAAAATTGCGGCAAGCCCTCCGGTCAGCCCGACAATCGAACCGACGGACAAATCAATATGTCCCGCTACAATCACCAATAACATCCCGATCGCCAACACAGCCGTAACCGACATTTGAACAAACAGATTTGATAAATTTCGAGAGGTTAAAAAGAAATCACTCATGAAAGAAAACAGAACCCAGATCCCGATCAGTGCAAAAATCATTGTGTAGGAACGGATATCGATTGAAGCGATCCACCGGTTCCACAACGCCCCTGGACCGTTGGAAGCAACCTTGTCTGTTTTCATGTTTGCTTGCATGTCATTTCCCCCCTGTCGCTTTTTGCATGATTTTTTCTTGTGTCGCTTCCCCACGAATGAATTGGGCGTTAATCCTGCCTTCATGCATCACCAAGATCCGGTCACTCATGCCGATCACTTCGGGAAGCTCGGAAGAAATCAGAATAATTGCCACGCCTTGCTTGGCTAGTTCGTTGATAATCTGGTAAATCTCATATTTTGCGCCCACATCGATTCCACGGGTGGGTTCGTCGAGAATCAACACTTTCGGCCGGGTCATCAGCGACTTGGCCAATACCACCTTCTGCTGGTTCCCGCCGCTCAGAGTTCCCGCAACCGTTTCAACCGAAGGTGTTTTGATACGAAGTTGGCTCACATAGTCCAGGCTCTGCCTGATCTCGGCATTGGCCTGAATAACGCCTCTGCTTGAAACCTGGTTCAAACTCGAGAGCGTAATGTTGGACTTGATGTCCAAATTGAGCACGAGTCCGAAGCGTTTCCGATCCTCCGTCACCAGCGCGATTCCGGCACGAATCGCATCATTCGCGGAACGAATCTGCACAGGCTGTCCGTCCACCGTGACCCTGCCATGTCCTTTAACGAGATATTCACCAAACAGGCTCATCGCAAGTTCCGTCCGCCCCGATCCCATCAAACCGGCGATACCAAGAATTTCACCTGCCCGCACTTCGAATTCCAACTGATCAATCAAATTCGTTTCGGGTTGATCGGGGTCCGGAACAGAAAAATCCTCCACTTTCAATACGACATCTCCAATTTCATGATCAAGCGGCGGAAACCGGTTTGTCAGTTCACGACCGACCATCAAGGCAATCATTTTGTCTTCATTCAGATCCCCTGCCGGATGAGTCGCAATCGTTTGACCATCCCGTAATACGGTGATCGAATCGGCAATCTGAAACACTTCATTTAATTTGTGTGAAATATAAATGCAAGTAACACCTTCCCGCTTCAACTGCTTCAGGATATCGAGCAACCCTTCGACTTCTGTTTCGGTCAATGCGGCAGTCGGCTCATCCAGAATCAGAATATCGGCCCGTTTTGACAACGCTTTAGCGATTTCGACCAACTGCTGTTTGCCAATGCCCAATTGACCGATTGCCGTCCGCGGGTCAACATTTTTTAATCCCACGCGTTCCAGCCACTTCCGGGCTTCGGCATAAGTGGCATTCCAATTTAAAATTCCTCCGCTTGCAATTTCATTGCCAAGAAAAATATTTTCCGCCACCGGCAATTCTTTTACGAGTGCGAGTTCTTGATAAATAATTGCAATTCCCGAACGTTCCGCATCCTCGATCGAATGAAAACAACGTTCCTGTCCATGTATCCGAATGGTGCCGTCGTATGTCCCATATGGATAAAACCCGCTGAGGATTTTCATCAGTGTCGATTTTCCGGCGCCGTTTTCGCCACAGATCGCATGGATTTCCCCTTTCGCCACCTGGAATGTGACGCGATCAAGCGCTTTGACACCCGGAAATTCCTTGGTAATGCCTTCCATTTCAAGCGCAAATCGACTCAAGTTTTCACCCCCAATGCGTCGGATCAGAAACGAAAGGAGAGGCAACCGGTTGCTGCCTCTATCCTTTCGATCCAAGACCAATCAGTTATTTTTTGTAAATGTCTTCTTTCTTATGGAATCCGTCAGCAATAACCGTTTGTTCGATATTATCCTTTGTGACCGCAATCGGATCCAAGAGGATGGACGGAACATCAATCTTCCCGTTATTCAGCTTCTTGTCCGCTTGCACTTTTTCGCCTTTACCCATTTGTACCGCGAGTTCAGCAGCTTTTTCAGCAAGCTTTTTCAGCGGCTTGTAAACCGTCATAGTCTGAGTTCCCTTAACAATTCTTTGCAAAGCGGCCAATTCGGCATCCTGCCCGGAAACCGGGACTTTGCCTGCCAATCCTTGTGCGGTCAAAGCCTGGATCGCTCCGCCCGCAGTTCCATCGTTCGCAGCGATAACAGCGTCAATCTTGTTGTTGTTCGCTGTCAATGCGTTTTCCATATTCTTCAAAGCGTTGTTCGGTTGCCAATCTTTCGTCCATTGATCATAGACAATCTTGATGTCGCCTTTGTCAATCAGCGGTTGCAACACTTTCATTTGCCCTTTCTTAAAAAGATGGGCATTGTTGTCGGTGTCGGCACCTTCAATCAGAGCATAATTTCCTTTTGGCACGAGTTTCGTAATCACTTGTGCCTGCATTTCGCCGACCCGTTCGTTGTCGAACGAAATATACAGATCGACGTCGGAATTGGTTATCAGGCGGTCATAAGCCATAACCGGAATTTTCGCCGCCTTTGCCTTATCAACAATTGCGGCAGCTGCACTTGCGTTGTTTGGGATTACCACCAGTACGTCGACACCTTGGCTGATCAGGTTTTCCGCCTGCGAAACTTGTTTTGCGTCATCCAGGTCTGCAGCTTGTACCTTCACGTCTGCCCCCAGGGCTTTAGCTATGGCTACGAAACTGTCGCGGTCCCGCTGCCATCTTTCTTCCTGCAATGTGGCCATCGACAAACCAATTGTGATTTTTTTGTCCTTTGGCTTGTCTGAAGATGATCCTCCCGATGAGCTTGTTGAGTTTGATCCACCTCCGCACGCGGCAAGAGAGAAGGAAAGAACAACAGTCGACACTGCCGCAATCCACTTTCTCCAATTTCTCATTGGACTGCCCCCTTTTTCCATAATTCAGATTTGTTAGCGCTTTCATTATAAACATAGCATCTCTTTTCAAAGAAAAGGGGAACGAATATCTGCATTTGTTTGTGATCTGCAAGGACTTTTTTGTGGTTGTGACCCTGCCGCTTTTTTGTGGGTGTCCCGGCCCCTGTCGAAAGTAGCATTTTTTTGCGGTTCGATCGAAAGCGAATTAACAAAAAAAGCCTCTGCCGTTCACAACGGAGAAGCCTTTTTGGCGGTTTATGAAGTTGTATTATTTTTGTTCCCGGTAGGAACGGGGAGATCTCCCGGTAACTTTTTTGAATATCCTGGTAAAATAATTGGGATCGTTATAACCTACCGAATAGGCGACTTCTTTAACCGACTCTCCTTTGCCGAGCCGTTTTTTCGCTTCTTCAATCCGAATCTGTGTCAAAACATCAATATACGTAATTCCGTAAATTTCTTTAAACAACCGGCTGAAGTAGCTTGGACTCAATCTGACATAGGAGGCCACATCCTCCAGTCGAATGTCTTGTGTATAGCGATCCTGAATATAGTTCATCGCCATCACCGCCAATTGCTTGGAACGGTCCTTATTGATCTCTGCCCAATGCTTCGTAAGATGACGAAGGTAATCTTCCAACTGTGTTTCCATGACCGTCCAGTCCCCGGACCAGGATTGAACCGGGGGGATTGTCCGAACATCATGAAAAACATGTCCGATAACTGCGACAAACGACAGCAAGGCGTCCCGAACGTTTGTTAACCGGTTACCCGATTGTCTGCGCATCGCTTCCAGCATCAACGCATAAATTTGAAAAACTTCCGTTTCATTTCCTTCTTTGATTTTTTCGATGATTTGGCGTGTAAAACCATCAATCGAAACAACTAACCGCTGTTGTTGAGCGGCATACTCCTCATAAAATCCGACCGTTTGCTCTTCATTCATGCAATGCCTTGTCAACAGGGCTTCCCGGTAGGATTCGGCAAGACGTGTATAATCATCTACGACTCGGCCAACGGTAAGATGAAACGCCTGACCGGGTGCAAGTTTGGCACATTTTTGCGCCAGTAAATCAACCTCGGAACGTAGGGAAGCGGAATTGCTTGACGTCCCCGCCGGTTTCCAAACAATAACGGGCATACAACCGTCCCGGCACGAACCGACCCACACCCTGTCCCATGATTTCAATAACTCGTACAAAGATTGATCGAAGTCTTGCGGCTTTTTAAACCATATTGTCAGGACATACCCTGCCGGTAAACGTTCCGGTAACTGTTTTGCAAGATTGGCAGTCGGGGCTGATGCCGTATCAAACAGCAATTCTCTCACAAGTTCCTTCTCGACCAGAGGTGTCATCGCCGCAACCTGCTCAAGCAATTCAAGCCTTTCTTGACGGGAGGAACGTTCCTGTTCGATTTCACGCAATACCCGTCGAACACTTTCGACGATCACTTCTTTTTTGCTTGGTTTTAAAATATAATCTTTGACCCCCAGTTTGATTGCTTCCCGCGCGTAATTAAATGTGTCGTAGGCCGATACCAGAATGAAACGGACATGCGGATGTCGCAGTTGAATTTCATGAATCGTCTCGAGTCCGTTAATGCCGGGCATTTTGATGTCCATCGTGATGATATCCGGGTGACACTGTTCAGCCAGTAAAATCGCCTGTCTGCCGTTGGCTGCTTCTCCGACCACTTGCAGCTCAGGAATGTGTTGTTTCAGAATCTGCTGAAGAGCGATTCTTTCAATCGGTTCGTCATCACAGATCATGACTTTCATCTTGATTCGACCTCTTTCCTTTTTGCGGTTGGAAATTGCAAACGAATCAACGTGCCTGCCCCCACTTGTGATTCTATTGCCCATGTGACTTCCTCACCATAAAACAAGGCGAGCCGTTTCAAAACATTGTGAACCCCGAGTCCGGTCGAATGGCCTTGCGGAATCCTGGTTTGTTCCAGCGACAGCAGTTGCGTCTTCACTTCTTCCGACATGCCTTTTCCGTTGTCCTGTACCTCAATCGTGCAGTGTTGTGTGTTGCAGTATATGCGGACAACGATTTTGCCTCCCTCTTCCAGATCGTCTATACCGTGGATGAACGCGTTTTCAACCAGTGGCTGCAATGTCAGGTTGGGAATCGGCAAATTAAGGCAGGCATCGTCCACAACTACCTCTGTCTGAATACGGCTGCCAAACCTTTTTTTCTGGATGTAAAAATAGTTCTGAACATGTTCAGCTTCTTCCGAAACAGTAACGGCCTGATTCAGCTTGCGCAAACTGTAACGCAACATGGACGAGACCGAGTTGATCAACTCGCTGATTTCTTCCGCACCCTCCAAATAGGCCATTTTTGAGATCGTATTCAATGTGTTGAACAAAAAATGAGGATTGATCTGGCTTTGCAAGCTTTTCAGTTCGGCTTCCTGCAACAGCCTTTTGATTTCAGCCCGTTCCTGAATCGTCCGGAGATGTTCCTGCAGATTGCCTTTCATCACATTAAAAGCATGAGCCAGGATTTGCATTTCATCTCGGGATGTGACTTGAACATCCTCGCCGGAAAAATCCCCCTGGCCGATTCGTTTCGCTTCATGTTCCAGAAGCCGGATTGGCCTTGTGATGCTTTGCGCAAACACAATCATTACCAAAGTGGTCATCAGGATGGACGTAATTAAAAGTGCGATCATGAACCGGCGATAATAATTGTTTTTCGTTTTCAACTGTTCATACAGCATTTGGTATTGCGTAAGTGTACTATCAATCAGATTGAGTGTGGACTCTTTAATGAATTTGGCAATCGCCGCCATTTCCCCGTAATGGGACGTGTACTCTTCAATCCGGTCCAGTTTGTAATTCTTCAGGAAAGCATCAGCCTGTTCGAGAAAATTGTTCAACATATTATCATAGTTCCTGACGGTCAGAAAATTGGTTTCCGCTTCAATCGAATCCAATTGCGTCTTTTTCTTCTCCAGTTGCTGATAAGTAAGCAGGAATTGCGATTCCGTTTCCTGAGTCGGGTGATTCATATAATTCGTCATTGTAGTCATCATCTGATTGGTGTCCCAAGAAATTTCGTTCAGCAGCAGGAGTTGCTGAATAATGCGGTCATATTGATTTAACGTTTTTTCCTTGCTGGAAATAATAAAGACGGAAACGCCGCTCAACAAAACAATTACGCTTGTGAAAAACAACAGAAGTTTAATATGAATGCGTATGCTTACTTCACTCCCCTTGCCTTTAAATCGCCGCCAACCAGTTCGGTAGAGGTGAAAATTTTGGTGTCGGTGTAATACAATGGTTCAATCTGTTTGCCCCGGATCGCGTTGATCATTTGTCCTACACTGTCATATCCCATCCGGTAAGGTTCTTGCACGACCGTCGCCGCAATCACGCCTTTTTTCATCCATTCGGTCGTCTCTGGCAGATCGTCAAACGCAAGAATATAAATGTCATTTCTGCCCCGATTCGACACCACTTGGGCCATTGCCATTCCGTCCAATGCGCTTGCCCCAAACAAAGCGGTAATTTCGGGATGCCCGTTCAGAAGTGTTACGGTCTTTTCAACGGCACGGACCCGGCTGATATTCGATGATTCCACGGCAACAATCTGCATACCGGGTTCATCTCGAATTGCATCCCGAAAACCTTTGATCCGGTGAATCATGTTAGAGACTTCGAAGCTGCCGGTGATAATTCCGATCTTGGCCTTGCCGTTTGTGGCTTTTGCCATGTATTTCCCGGCTTTATACCCAGCCATATAATTGTTGGTTCCGATATAAGTGAGGCGCTTGGACGTACTGGCATCTGTATCCACTGTGATCACCGGGATTCCCCGTTTGATCGCTTTATCGATCACCGGTTGGAACTTGGCTTCATCCAAACCTTGTGTCAGAATGCCATCCACCTTGCTGGCAATCGCTTTTTCGATCAAATGAATATGCTCCTCCATATCGGCTTCGACAGGGCCTAGAAATTCAATGGCCACGTTGTTGTTGCGAGCCGCATCCTCCGCACCTTGCAAAATCAGTTTCCAATAAGGGTTATTAATATCCTGGGCAATCAGGACAAAGTGATAATCCGGTTCCCGTTGGGGTTTGTTTTGAACGGCAGTTTCCTTTAGAGACAGAATTTTATAAGCATAGTACACAGTTGGAATCAGGGACACAAACAACAATCCGCTGAGAAGCGCAATCACAATCTTCTGTTTCAGAGAATGATTCACCCCTTCTTTTCTTCCAACCAATATTAATTGTTTTATAATTGTCCAACTCTACTGAATAATAGTTATTTTACAAAAAAATCGCCGAGAAGTATAGTTTCCCAATTTTGGACGCTTCTCGGCGCTCGCTCTTAATAATTTTTGGCTTGGAGTTGATCCAACCTTTTAAATTCATACCCCTTCTGTCTGGCATCATCAATGATTTTTCCCAAAGCCTCTGCGTTGTCCCGGGAAACAGAGTGAAGCAGAATCACCGCACCCGGATGAAGTTGTGCCATCACCTTCTCGTATGCATACTGCCATCCCTTTTGCTGCTTGGTATCCCAGTCTTTGTAAGCGATTGACCAAAAAACGTTGGTATACCCAATTTCCTTGCTATAGGCCAGTGTTCGCTCACTAAAGATGCCTCTTGGCGCGCGTAAATAGTGCATCTCTTTTTGTCCAGTAAGCTCTGAAACTTCCTGCTTGACTTTGTCCAATTCTTCTTTGATCCTGTCATTGGGAATACGGCTCATATCAGGATGGCTCCACGAGTGGTTCCCGATCAGATGTCCTTCATCCACCATTCGTTTCAGCAACTCAGGCTGATCTTTGATGTATTGCCCCGTAACGAAAAAGACGGCGGGAACCTTTTTTTCCTTTAAGACATCCAGAATTTTAACGGTATACCCATTCTCATAACCATTGTCAAAAGTCAAAAACAGCTCTTTCTTTGTCGTATCCCCCAAAAAGATGGCACCGTGTTTCTTCAGAATCTCTTGAAATCCCTCTTGTGCAATGGAAGGCAGTTCACCATTTTTGCTTTTCTTAAAACCGAAATGAAATGGAACATCCATCGGGACAGCAACAGAATTCGTCCATGGTAACAAACAGAGCAGTGCTGCCAAAACAATTGAGAAGATCGAATAACGTTTCATACGCTGTCACTCCTGTATGCAGAATTTCTCAAACTTACTGTCACCTGTGTAATATTCCACCATGCACAAATCTTTACAACACGGGAAAATCAATAAAACAATCTAAAGAACTTTTGGTGATTTCTGAGGAGGGCTGAATGCGGTGCGGTGGTCGTTTCCTTTACGCTGCCATTCCGTCATGCGGCAGATAAGAGACAATGGCTTCGAGGTTTCCGGATAATTTGTATCTGCCCAGGGTTCTTGGCAACAACAGATGGTCCCCTTTTGTCAACGTCATGTCTCCGTCCATCCAATCCAGTCTTCCGGACCCGGAAAGAACCGAAAGAAGCAGGAAACTTTCCTTCGATGTCGTTTCAAAAGTGCCCTGAAGATCCCATTTTTCAACTGAAAAATAGGGGCCCTCAAGATAACGGGTTGCCTGCAATTGTCCGAACTTTAAAACTTTAAGAAAGATCTGCGGTTTGGCAAACGGAACTGTAGTTACCTTCAGGACTTTGTCAATATGCAGTTCCCTTTTGCGGCCCAACTCATCGACCCGATCATAGTCGTAAGCCCGGTATGTGGCATCGGAGCTTTGTTGCGTCTCGAGAACGACAATCCCCCGTCCAAGGGCGTGAATGGTGCCGCTTGGAATATAGAAGAAGTCGCCGGTCCGGACCGGAACTCTGTCTAACAAATCCTCCCATCTGCCGCTCTCAATGATTTCAGCCAATTCTTCCCTGGTTTCGGCCCTGTGACCATAAACGATTTCCGCATCAGGTTCCGCGTGGACAATATACCAGCACTCAGTCTTTCCCATTTCCCCATTCTCGTGGACAGCGGCAAATTCATCATCCGGATGCACCTGCACTGACAAATCGTCTTCCGCGTCCAACAGTTTCACCAGAATCGGGAACCGTTCCAGTCGGTGTTTGGAAAACCATTCCGGATGTTCGCTTGAAAGAAACTGTAGGGTCTCCCCTTGATAAAAGCCGTTTGCAATGATACTCCGGCCATTGGGGTGGTCCGATATCACCCAAGCTTCACCAGTCTTGTCACTGGGAAT
>NZ_BDUF01000109.1:445-10068 GCF_002335525.1 Effusibacillus lacus | reverse complement strand
CGGGTATCCAAAGAACCGCTTCAATCGGGTGCCCCCCCAAATCCGTTCGTGAAAGCAAGGAGTAAAAAGCAGCGGGTACGCTTTCATAATCCGATCCCCCCAAACAACGGTCACCAGGCAATTGATAGACTGGAATCAGCCAACTTCATTACAGCTGACATAACAATACTCCTCCAGTCCAATCTTTTTGCAAATGGATTCCGTCAGCAAATAAGACAGAGTCGATTCTGCACCCTGATTCAGGTTCACGCCGTTCTCGTTTAAACCGTCACAACAACTGCCGTCCTCTCTGTCAACGAGTTGAAGATGCAGGTCATTATCCCCATAAAACCAGGCCCGACACTTGTCCGTAATCTCCTTATACCTGGAATCCTTCAGCACAAGATAGGCCTGAGCCGATGCAAGAGCCAACTTCATCACATCAAGCGGCTGCTGATCCCAGTCGCTTCTGTGGTGACGCGTACACCAGCCGCGATTGCCTATCGGGCGGATCATTCCTTGCTGGCAGGTCATTTTTTCGATTAGAAAGTCTAGGCTTTCTTTTGCTATGAAAAGCGTATCCTGCCGGTTCGTAACCTGGTAGGCAACTAACAACGACCAGGGCATCACGCCGTTTCCGTATGTCATAGCCGACTCAAACCAGTGCCAACCGTCTCCTGCTTGTTGTTGATAAAGTCTTGCCAGTTTCATTTCAAACAGGCTGACATAATTCGGCAACACCAGGTTGACATATTGCCAGAATGGATCATCTGTCCGGGAAGAACGATGCTGGCTATGCATCAACAGGATGCTGCAGGCTGCCAGGACAAATGCCCAGCCTCGCGGGAATTTCATGGAACGGGCTGCCTGGATTCCTTTGAGGAACATTTCCTGAGCCACAATCAGCCTGTCAGGCTCCTTCAATTTGACACATGTTAGCGCACAGGCCCAGAGGCATCGTCCGAGACAGTCATCGGATGCTGTCTCCGGCTCCGGAGTCCGGTCATATCGGATATTGTTGTGGAACGAACCGTCTTCCTGCTGGACCCAGAGCAAGAAGGAAAGATAGCGGTCAATCAGCCCCAGCAACTTGACCGCATCTGTTTGAAGTTCGTTTGCCGATTCAATCAGAGACAACCATTCCACACACGCCCAAAGTGCCCGCGCATTGTCATCGGTAGCATACCCCTCCTGCCGGCGGGGAATCTTCCCGAAGCAATGCTCCAGAAGTCCCGTATCGTCCGTCAACCGTTCCAAATGACGCAAACTAACCTGTGACGGATACAACCTTTTTTCCTCCTGCTTCCAGTGATCTTTCTTTGGCCAATTCCACGATTCGAGCAAACAATAGGGCGTGTTTGCTGCCAACTAACGGCCATCGCATCTGCTTTCCAATGCGTTCCATCCGTCTCTCCCACTGTTTCAATTCATCGGGGGTGGACAGAAGCTTTGTGGTGGTTTCCAACCATTTCGAACGATTGTCGAACGGGATCAGCAGTTCCTGATATTCCCCAAGCAAGTCCTGAGCATAGTTGTAGGGTGTGCTTAGAACAGGTCGTCCCAAGCCTACAGCATAGGCCAGCGTTCCGCTGGTGATTTGCTGCATCCCCGGATAGGGGGTGACGTAGAGGTCGCAAGCAGCAATATGCTGGATCAGTTCTTCCTCGTTGATATACCGGTTCACAAACGTAACATGATTCTCAAGTTTTTTCTCACGAATCAATTCTTGCAGTTGTTGCCTGTAAGACTCGCCTTCCCTTTTTTTCACTTCAGGATGGGTTTGTCCGACTATCGCGTACAGAACAGCAGGAACGGATCGAACCACTTCCGGCAAGATCTCCAGTATCATTTCAATTCCTTTTCCCCGACTGAGCAGGCCAAACGTCATGATTACTTTTCGATTGGTCCAATGCATCCTGCTGCGCAACAGATCCCTCTCTTGAGGTTTTGGCACGGGAGTCCCATGAGGGATATACACAATTTTGTCCTCAGGAATATCAAACGAATTTCTTAAGTAGGCTATGGCCTTACGGTTCATGACAATGATTCGTTCACTTCTGTAAGCGATTTCCTCTTGAATGGATCTGTAGGGTTCTTGAGGATTCTCAAAAATCGTATGAAAAGTGGTGATGAGCGGTTTTTTTAAAGTACGGACAAAATCCAGGATGTAGGAACCCGCCTCACCTCCGAAAATCCCAAATTCATGCTGCAGCATGACCAGGGAAACCTTGCTGTAGTTTAATTTGTTGGCCATTTTGGCATAGGCGGCCCTATGCTCTTTCAGCAAAGGCCAAACGTTGTCTTCGTTAACAGTTCTTTGCTCCTCTTCATCAACCAACGCTATGACAGGGTCTTTTCCCTTCCAGACTTTGGCATGATCCACGCTTTGTCTGAGATGGTGAGTATAGGTTGCCAAGCCGCATTTTTTCGGAACATAGGTGCTGACATATGCCACCTGCATCATCCCTGAACCACTCCCGTCATTCGATTCATCACTGCCTGGTATAAGATGTGTCGTGCTTCCAGTTCCAAATCGTAGCCGAAAATGCAATTGTTCAGTTGAGCGGCGTCATGCACTTTGCATCCATCCCACATGATGGTTTCCGAACAACGAACATGCTTGCCGATTACGCATCGGTCACCAATCACCGCATAGGGGCCGATCACACTTCGATCCCCAATATGTACCTCATCACCGATCAGAACCGGGGGAAGAAACAGCACGCCTGACCCGATTTGGGTGTCTTCTCCAACCCATATCCCAGTATCCTGCTCTATTTCATTCAAGGGCAGCGGGAATTTCCGATCCAACAAATCCCAATGCACTTTTCGATAGCGTTCATTGGTTCCCATATCCATCCAGTAGCCGTCGACTTTTGTGCCATAAACTGCCCTGTGTTCGATCAGCAGCGGGAATGTCTCTTTCTCGATTGACACCTCTTTATTTTTGGGAATCCATTGAAGCGCCTCTTTATCCATCACGTAGATACCTGCATTGACTCGCCTGGACGGCGCCTCATTACGCTTTGGCTTCTCGATAAAACACAAAATTTCTCCCGTGGAGTCCTGCTGAACCACGCCGTATTGAGAAGGATCTTCCACCTCAGTCAACCCAATGGTCACAAGACCTTTGTGCTGTAAGTGAAACTCGAGAAGGGGGAGAATTGACATGTTATGGACAATGTCGGCATTGACCACGAGAAATCGGTCTGACAGCAATGATTCCGCATTCTTAATCGCACCGGCTGTACCCAGAAGTGACCTTTCCACTGAATATTCAATCTGAACGCCCAAACGCCTTCCGTCTCCCAGGCGTTCCTTGATGATCTCCGGGTAATGTTTGACTGCAATCACAAACTCATCGATTCCCTGCCGTTTCAAATGCAGCAGAACATGTTCCAGCCATGGGCGGTTTCCGACTGGTGCCATCGGCTTCGGCAAGTTTTCGGTCAAGGGTCTTAACCGCGTACCAAGACCACCGGCCAATAACAAAGCTTTCATCGCATGATCAACCTCCATTCGAACATCAGTCAAATTTTGGATGAATATGCAAAAAGAAGCATTTGAGCATAATTGAAATTTCCTATGTCACGATTTCTCGAGCCATAAAAAGCTTCAAGTATGAACATGCTTCTTTTTTGATGGCGATGGCATTTAGAACCAAGATTTTGTTAGCAGTCTATTCAGGTGAGTGCTAATAACAATATAGGGAAAAATGGGGACAGACCTCAATTCAAATCATTGACGGTAAGAGTGATTTTTTTGTTTTTATAGCAGGTTTTCCCTGTCTTCCTCCTTCAATTGAATCCATTTGAGCGATTGCTCCGCTGTCCACGCCCCAATCCCCACTCAACCCTACCGATCATACCGTCCTTTGCTTGTCTTTCCACGTTTTGCTGGTGCCGCTGACCTGGGACTTGGGCGTGACGGCTTCTTGTCAACTATCATGTCCATGAACAGAGTCTTCTTCTCGATGGGAATTCCCAGTTCCTTGCTGAATCTTTGGAGCCTCTGTTCCTCATATTGCGTAATAAGAGAAATGACTGTCCCTGCCTTCCCCATTCTGCCCGTTCGGCCCGATCGGTGAATATATTGATCGACCGTCTCAGGCAAATCAAATTGGATGACATGGGTAATCTCCGGAATGTCCAATCCCCTGGCCGCAATGTCCGTAGCCAAAAGTAACGGGATTTTACCCGTCCGGAAATTCTTGATTACGGTCTCCCGCTGCGTTTTTCCCAACTCCCCGTGCAGAACTTCCAGCGAAACCCCCTTATATTCCAGTTTTGCGGCCATCTCATTCAGGCTGCCGGAATTGTTGACAAATGCAATGGCTTTCGGGGAGTGCAATTTCACGATCCGGCGCAGGAGATCGATCTTATCTCTCCGCTCACATACAAAGTAGAAATGCTCCACTTGAGACTCAGGCAGATCCTCTTTGGCAATCCGAATCACGACCGGATCTTTCATCATGTCCCGGCCTTCTTTCTCAACCCTTTCCGGAATGGTGGCCGAGAAGAAGAGGATCTGTCGGGATTTAAGTGTTGTTTTCACCACTGCTTTAATGGTGTTCATGAGTTCCAGCTTGATCATCTGGTCAACTTCATCCACTACAATTGTTTTTACTTCGTGCATTTTGAGTTTTTTGGCCTTTGTCAATTCCAGAATCCGGCCTGGAGTTCCTGCGATTATCTGGGGCTTGTTTTTTAATTTTTCGATCTGTCGCTTCAGATCGGCACCGCCAATAAAAGCGGCCCCAGTGATACCGCTTCCTGCTGAGTACTTCTGGATCTCGTGATGAATCTGCATGACAAGTTCACGGGTAGGAGCCAGAATGACAGCCTGTACATCCTTCTGTTCCGGATTGGTTCGTTCAAGCAGCGGCAACAAGTATGCAAGTGTCTTCCCTGTTCCTGTTGGTGATTCCGCTATTATGTCTTTGCCCTGCAAGATCAAGGGTATCGCATGCTGCTGAATCGCAGTGAGGTCTGCAAAGCTGTTCTTTCGCCAAGCCTCCTGCAAAAAAGGTTTCATCGTTGTCAATGATTGAAATGGTTCCGTCATGTCGGGTCTCCCTGCCAAGATTTCTTCTCAAGACAGTATACCTTAAAAAATGCGCCAGTATCAGGAACAGACCAAATGGAGCACGGCAGATGCTCATGTTTATTTAACCAGCGGCAAAACCACTTCCACAGTAGTCCCGACGTTGAGTTTGCTTTGAATTCTGATTGTGCCGTTATGCTGCTCAACAATCCGGTAACTGACCATCAAACCCAGACCTGTCCCCTTTTCCTTCGTGCTGTAAAAGGGCTCGCCCAACTTGTCAAGCCTGTCCTCCGGGATTCCAAGTCCGGAGTCGGAGAACCGGATGACCGCAAGATTCGGTTCCGAAACATGCGTGCTGATAGTCAGATTTCCACCATTGGGCATCGCTTCGAACGCGTTCTTTATAATGTTAATAAATACCTGTTTCAACTGTGCTTCCTCACAAAGAATCCAAGGGTTGTCGATCGAGAAATCCCGTTCGATCTGCACATTTCTCATGATTTTTTCAGCCGTAAACAATAGAACCGTATCTTCCAGAAAGGAATGGAGGTTCGTCCTCTTAAAAGAGGTGGAATAGGGTTTGGCCAAAGATAAAAAGTCCCTAATGATCTGGTTCATTCGATCGATTTCTGAAACTATCAAGTCAAAATACTGTTCTTTCATCCGACCGGATTGCATCAATTGTATAATCCCCCTGATCGTTGTCAGGGGATTGCGCACTTCATGGGCGATTCCGGCAGCCAATTGACCCGCGACGGCCAGCTTTTCTGATTTGAGCAGAAGATCTTCAGCTTGTTTCCGCTCGGTTATGTCCACGCAGGACCCGATTACCTCCACCACTTTCCCGTTTCGCTTAATTGGGCGCAAAGAAGCCAGATAGATGATCCCGTTCAGTTCCCCTTCGTAGATCACGTTCTCTTCTCCGTTCCATGCACGGCGGTAATAACTTTCGGTCTTTAAAGCCATGTCTATTGGAACAAAATTTGACAACTCCTTTCCAATCACTTTTTCCGGGACAAACCCGAGCCTGTACATCAATTCCCCGTCATACAGCGTATGAATGAATTTTTCATCCGCCTCCTTGAATTTGAAGGTCATTCCCTGTTGATGGCGGAGTGTATCCTCCAGTTCCTGTTGCGCAAGATACAGGGCTTCTTGAGCCTCTCTGCGCTTTGTGAGTTCTTTGGTAAATGCGGAAGAAAAGTAAATGATCGTAATGGATGCGATTGCCAAAAAAGAAATTTCATCCAGCCATTCCTGAATCTCCTGATGCCTCATTAAACGGGGGAGAATAATGGTGTACATGATTACGGGAATAAGCAGGGTCTTTAGAGGTCCGAAAAATTCACCGGTTGTAACACTTCCCGTAACCGTTTTTTTCACACCGGCCATCAGTATGTGATTAGCAAGTTCAAAAACAGACGCAATCGCAAACGCCTGGATGTAAGGATTGAGGTAAGCCGTATACCCCATCACTTTGTAAGCAAGCAGGAATGAAAGATAATACATGCCAATGCTGACCGTATAGCGAAACCATTTAATTTTTTTGAAAGACTTTGCATTCTTCCAAAAAGCAAACAATAGGCCGATAATACATGACAACATGCATGCAGAAAGACCAAATTGAAACAGTATCAACAAGCAACCAATGGAACCAGCCTCATACTCAATTCCGCTGGGCAATTTGACAGGAAACAGATCCCAAACAATGACCAGCCCTATGAGCAGCAGATAAAAAAACCAGTTGCTAATCTCGAAATCAATGATCGTCTCCCAGACAGCATATATGGCTACAAGACTTAGAACGTATGTATACAAATTTCTTTCCTTCATGCTGTCTCCCCTCTCAAAATAGGATCCGATCAGATGGTGCCGATAAGTTAAATAATAACACTTATAGAAAAAATTAAAAAGAGAGAATCGGGTTTATCCGATTCTCTCTTGACCGGCAACCTACTAGAACCATGGTTGCCCATAGGTAATCAAGATCGCGAGTGCGTTGAGAGCTGTAAACATGCCTGCTTTGAAAGCTGTTCTCATGATGTCCCCTCCTTTCGGCAACTGGCTGGCTTCGTAGTTTCCTACCGTAGCCCCTGTAGTTTTGCGTCCTCCGGTTTCCCGAAGTTTGCCGTTGTCGGCCACAAAGAGTGGCATTCCATATATTCGTCAGGTGAGAAACCCTTTCCTTTTTACCCGGCCAATCGCATTCCGGAAGACGAATTCCGTGCACTTCATAACAAAAAGACGCCCAAATGGCGTCTTTTGGCGTCTTTTGTATATACAAGATTACTTCTGGGTCATCCATTTCGGTTTTCCGAACCCTTTAAACTGGCTGTCGATGGTTTGCTCGAACTCTTTGGATTCAATGGCTGCCTTGAGGTCTTTGGTAAATTGGGCCTCCAGGTCTTTGGTTTTGACAACCAGCTGGTTCCGGTAATCATCAGGCATATTTTCCAACTTTAATGCTGACAAGAGATCCATCTTGGCTGCCAGAGCAAAGTTCCCCGGTACGGCAGAAAGATCGGCACTGTCGACTGCACGGGGCAGTTGGGCGGCCTCCAGCGGTTTGATGTTCAGTTTCTTCGGATTCTCTGCGATGTCTTTCTCAGAAGCTTTGGAAACATCGACATCCTTCTTGATCTTGATCAAGCCGGCATCCTGCAGCAGCAGCAACGTTCTGGCCAGGTTTGTGGGATCGTTGGCGATCGCAATCGTGCTTCCCTCTTTGATCTCATCCAGAGATTTGAACTTCTTCGAATAAAGTCCCATCGGAGCCGTCGGAACACTGATTACGGCAGAAAGATCCAGTCCCTTGTCTGCGGAGAACTTCTTCAGGTAGACAATATGCTGAAACAGATTGGCATCCAGGGAACCATTGGCCAGAGCCAGGTTCGGTTGAATGTAATCGCCAAACTCCACGACCTCGATCTTATATCCTTTCTTCTCCATGATAGGCTTGATAGCCTTTGATACCATGTCACTGTAAGGACCGGCCGTAGCACCAATCTTCAACTCTTTCTTTTCAGCCGGCTTGGCATCCGGTTTGGCGGCTGGTTCGGTTTTCCCGCCACCGCAGCCTGTCACTAAAGAGGCTGATAGTCCCAGTACAGCAAGTAAACTCCAGATCTTTTTCATGTTTCCTCTCTCCCATTCTTTTGATGTATTGTATGATTACCGCTTGTCCACTTTGCTTCTTGTCCAGTCACCCAGGTATTGAATGATTTGCACAAGCGCGATCAGAACAAAAACGGTTAACAACATAATTTCGTTTTCGTAACGGTAGTACCCGAAACGGATGGCCAGGTCTCCAATTCCTCCGCCACCCACGATGCCTGCCATGGCCGAAAACCCGAGCAGGCTGATCGCGGTAATGGTAAGTCCCGCGATAATACCCGGGCGGGCTTCCGGCAGGAGAACTTCCCGGATGATCAGCCAGGGGGTTGCCCCCGTTGATATGGCTGCCTCGATGACCCCCTTGTTAATTTCCCGGAGGGAGGACTCCACAAGTCTTGCGTAAAAAGGAACCGCAGCTACGGATAAAGGAACGGAAGCAGCCGTCGGTCCGATGGTTGTACCAATTAAAAATTGGGTCAAGGGCAGCAAAGCCACCAGCAGGATAATAAACGGAACCGATCGGACAATGTTAGCGAGAGTCCCCAGAAGCAGATTGACCAAACGGTTTTCGAAGAAAAGCCCCTTGTCAGTGACGAACAGCAAGATGCCGAGTGGAATGCCAAGCAGGATGGCTATGGTCAGGGATATTCCCACCATATACATGGTCTCGTTAAACGCTTTGATCAGATCCGGCATGAGCTCAAGAATCTTTGTTAAAGACATTGGTGATCACCTCCAGCTCGGATGTTCTCTCCCTTAGCAACTGCAGAGCTTTTTCAATTTCGGCCGGTTGCCCCGTAATTTCCATAATGAAAATTCCGAGCGGCACGTTTTGGATATATTCGATTTTTCCGTGGATGATGTTTCCTCTTATGTCACAAGATTGCAAGACATCGGATACAATGCTTTCTTCGGCTATCTGCCCTTTAAACTGGATCTTCACAAGTACACCCTGTGGATTGCGGTTTCTCAGGATCTGCTGCGGAAGCTCAAAGTCGAGCACCGTATCAATAAATTCCTTTGTCAAAGCCTGTTTGGGATTGGCGAAAATATCGTAGACGTGTCCAACCTCAATCACTTCCCCGTCCTTCATGACGGCCACCCGATGGCAGATTTCTTTGATGACTTCCATCTCATGAGTAATCAGCACAATCGTCAGACCCAGTGTTTCATTGATTTCTTTCAAGAGATTCAATATCGATTTGGTAGTCTTGGGGTCAAGGGCCGAAGTTGCTTCATCACACAGCAAAACGTGCGGGTCATTGGCCAGGGCCCGGGCAATTCCCACCCTCTGTTTCTGTCCTCCACTCAGCTGGCTGGGATATTGGTCGGCTTTATCCGATAAGCCGACCAATTTAAGAAGTTCGGGCACCCGCTTCTGGATTTCAGCCTTTGATTTTCCCGCAGCTTTCAGAGCAAACGCCACATTCTGAAAGACAGTCCGGCTGCTGTTTAGGTTGAAATGCTGAAAGATCATGCCGATC
>NZ_BDUF01000109.1:0-354 GCF_002335525.1 Effusibacillus lacus | reverse complement strand
TCTGCCGGGCCTGACGCAGATCTGCTGCATTCAACCTGGTCAAATCCATTCCGTTAACCCTGACAGATCCCGACGTAGGGCGCTCCAAAAGGTTAATGCAGCGTATCAGGGAGCTCTTTCCCGCCCCGCTGTAGCCTACAATCCCGAAAATTTCACCCTGCTCAATCTTAAGGCTTACATGGTTTACGCCAACTACAACCCCTTGACGTGTTTTGTACTCTTTGTACAGGTCCAGTAGCTCGATCACAGCCATTCCTCCAAAATAGAGTAGGAGGGGGTGGCTAGCCCCCGTCCTCTCACACCACCGTACGTACCGTTCGGTATACGGCGGTTCATGTTGTGCAACGAAGTTCG
>NZ_BDUF01000108.1 GCF_002335525.1 Effusibacillus lacus | reverse complement strand
CAAGTCGTTCTTTGAAAACTGAATCGTGTAGGGAGCCACGATTGATTCTTTGAATACGATGCGGCTGCCCCGCCCCTAAAGGCGAGGCGAAAGCATCGACTGATTTGAGAGTTTGATCCTGGCTCAGGACGAACGCTGGCGGCGTGCCTAATACATGCAAGTCGCGCGGCTTGAATCGGAGCTTGCTCTGAGGATGGCAGC
>NZ_BDUF01000107.1 GCF_002335525.1 Effusibacillus lacus | reverse complement strand
TCAGAGGCGTTGCCTCTAACATGTCGTATATTTCAAAAATAGCTTACATGGGGTCCCCATTTTCTCACAAGGTGGGGACTATTTTACGCTTACGCCGTCATGATTTTCTTCAAATTGAACATAGTTCAACACCTTCCCTATCTGAATGGATTTTTGTTTGTAAAGTACCCCTTCGTTATCGGGATGAAAGGGTCCATAAACGGTTCACCAATACAGGGGAGTTTTAGGAAACTCACTTCGTGAGTTTCAAAAACACCTACCGTCTGGTGATCCGTTAGCGTCCACACTATACGTGTGTCCGAAAGTGGTATTAAGTCAATAGAGTAGACACAAAAAGTAGAGATTTTATGCTGCATTTTTAATAGATTGATAGTACATACGTTCGTGTTCGATGGGT